>CAIXDB010000085.1 GCA_903918125.1 uncultured bacterium
ATGATGCTCTCTGGTGGTGAGCGTGCCTTGACTTCCATCGCACTTTTGTTCGCCATTTCTCAAGTCAATCCACCACCGTTTATCATTCTCGACGAAACGGATGCAGCGCTCGACGAAGCAAACTCGAAAAAATACGCCGACATGATTGAAAACCTGTCGAAGTATTCCCAACTCATCGTCATTACCCACAACCGCGAAACAATGTCCCGCGCCGGCATTCTCTATGGCGTGACCATGGGTCTCGGTGGCGGCTCGAAACTTCTGAGTGTCGCTTTCGACGAGGCAGTTGCGGTTGCAAAGTAGAGCTTGTATATTTTTCTACTTTGTGCTTTTATAATTCGAGGAGGTTAAGGTGAAACTTAAACGAGAAGTTGTTGAATGGGTTGCTGGATATACAATTTCTGGCCACGTTACTCGAACTGTGGATCTTTTGACTCAAAAGGATGGAAGCATCATTATTCATTGCTCCCGAACATTGTTACCAAGTGATCTTGTGGGGATGTCACCGACAGAAATTAGAAAGGGTACAGCGAGTGTACCGGTGACAATCTCCCGACAAGGAAGGAGACAGATTTTCAGTTTTTATCTCACTGAAGAATCCGGGCTTGCCCTCAGAGACTGCCTCAATGAACATTTTAAAGGTCGTAAATAATTTACAGATGGCCCGATTCCCTCAAAGTGACAGTTTGAGGGAATCTTTTTTATACCAACGCGTAGTCGAGCACGCGTTTTTCCATGTCCGCGGAGAGGACTTTGAAGCGTACCGCGTCGCCGAGGGTGAAGAGTTTACCGGTTTTCTGACCACGGATTGCGTAATTTTTTTCGTCGAGAGCGTAAAAGTCGTCCGGTTTCAAGTCGCGGATTTTGACCATGCCTTCGCATTTTGTTTCCTTGTCCTCGATGTAGACGCCCCATTCGGTCACGCCGGTAATGACGCCGTCGAACGTTTCGCCGACGTGCGACTGCATGTACTCAACTTGTTTGTATTTGATGGACGCACGCTCAGCATCGCTCGCACGTTTTTCGTTTTCGCTCGACTCGAGGCAGATGCGCTCATATTTTTCGAATTCGTTTTGCTCGATTTTACCACCCTTCAACTCGCGTTCGAGAAATCGGTGCACCATGAGGTCGGGATATCGGCGGATCGGTGAAGTGAAATGCGTGTAGTATGCAAACGCCAGTCCGAAGTGTCCGATGTTTTTGGTCGAGTACGCAGCCTTGGCCATCGAACGTATCGTCGCGGTTTTGATGAGCTCCTCGTTTTTCGTACCCTCGACGTCTTTGAGCAGTGCGTTGATGTCGCGCGATGTGACCACACCGTTTTTATTTTTCAAATCAAAACCGAGCGCTTTCAGAAACGTGGCGAGCTGTTGAATGCGCTCCGCGTCCGGCTTGGCGTGAATGCGATACACGGACTGCTTACCCACGGACATTTTTTGAATTTCTTTATTCTGTGACATGAAAATATATTTTGCCACGGCGCGATTGGCGAGTAACATGTACTCCTCGACGAGCTTGTGCGTGTCGAGTCGTTGTTTTTTGTACACTTTGATCGGCTTGCCCGTCGCATCGAGCACAAACTTCACTTCTTCCGTTTCAAAATTAATCGCTCCCTCGCCGAACTTTTTCTTTTCCAAAATTTTTGCGATTTTCTGCAATGCGCGGAGCTCAGTCTGGAACGGTCCCGCAACCGGCGCGCCGTCCGCATCGTGTCCGTCAATGACCGCTTGCGCGTCCTCGTATGTAAATCGTCGGTTGGAGTGTATGATCGTGCGCCCGAACCATTCGTCTGTCACTTCGCCGCTCGCCGTTATGTTAAACACTGCCGAAAACGTGTATTTATCCTCGTCCGGGTTGAGCGAGCAGAGGTCGTTGCTCAACACTTCCGGCAACATCGGAATGGTGCGGTCGACGAGGTACACCGACAGTCCACGTTTCTCCGCCTCGCGGTCGAGCGCTATGCCGGGTGTGACAAAATACGACACGTCGGCGATATGCACACCGATCTCATACATTTGTTCGCCGTTCGCGCCGGTTGTGCCGAGGTCGACAAAAGAAATGGCATCGTCAAAGTCCTTGGCGTCCGCCGGGTCGATGGTCATGGTTGTCACATTTCGCATATCTCGCCGATTTGCAATTTCCTCCGCGAAAGTTTCCGGATATTTTTTCATCCATTCATGCGCTTCAGCCTCAACCGGGGTGGGGAACTCGACGCGAAAACCTTTCTCGAGCACAATAGCTTCCATTTCGGTGTTGTTCTCGC
>CAIXDB010000086.1 GCA_903918125.1 uncultured bacterium
GACGCCCCCAGGCCCGCAGCGCGGCGCCCACGGTCGCCTCCTCCGACACCATGACGTAATAAATACCCCCTCCCAAAGCAAGCCTCGCTCGCTGTCAATTTACATTAAACCACCCAATAAGTCCGCCTGTCAAGTCTGATTCTGGCGCGTACAATTGTACAATTGTACTTGTAGTGCGACAAAGTACTGATGGCTCGAAAAAGGCACTGATCATCACACGCTGGAAAGGCACCATGCCCAACGAACAGGCTCATAACGTGGTAGACCGACTCCCCCCCCAGCTGTGGTCGAATTGCGGCCGGGGCCTCCCTATTATTACGCCCACCCGCCAGCGCGCCAGCCCGCCCGCCGGATGCCGCCATGCCGATGCAAATGGTCGAAACGTCGTTTTTGATGTGGTTGATGGTGTCAATCATGGCAAGTGTTGCAGATGCCGAACCGCCAGGGGAGTTGATGTAGAGTGAAATATCTTTTTTTGAATCTTCAGATTGCAAAAACAGAAGTTGGGCGATGACAATATTTGCCGTGTCGTCGTCGATAACTCCACCGAGGAAAATGATATTTTCACGCAAAAGTCGCGAGTAAATGTCGTATGCTCGCTCGCCAAACTGTGATTTTTCTATGACTGTGGGTATTAACATGGTTTTTATATTTATTTGACTAAATGAATCGTGCGCTGAGTATATCAAAAAACTATTTTTATGCAATTTACATTTTTTGTGGTACAGTTTCATTATTATGCGACTCCAACGATTTTATCTGAATACTCCGATCAGTGGCACCACGTTTGACGTGACGGATCGCGACTTGGTGCATCAGTGGCGGAGCGTGTTCCGATACAATGTCGGCTCGCAAGTCATTCTCTTTGACGGTTCCGGCACGGATTATGTGTGCATGATTTCTTCTCTGCGAAATCTCGGCGCGACGGTCAGTGTGATCAAAACAGTGCAGACACCGGATGTGCATCTGCGAAAAAATGTGTGGCTCTGCATGGCACTGATCAAAAAAGACAACTTTGAGCTTGTGGTGCAAAAAGCGGCGGAAATCGGTGTGACGCACATCGTGCCGGTACTCTGCGAACACAGCGAGAAAAAGAAGATTCGACTCGATCGGCTGAATAAAATTTCTATCGAGGCCTGCGAACAGTCGGGCAGGGGAGACATCATGACCATTCAAGATGAAATATCGCTCGCCGATTTGTTTGCGAGCGGGCAACTACCACAAGAGAAAATTGTGTTTGATCCGAGCGGAATTCCGTTTGCGCAATGGCAAGCAAGTACCGACCAAGTGTCCATCGCGGCGTTTGTCGGGCCGGAAGGCGGATTTTCGGAAAAGGAAATTGCGTTTTTCTCGTCGTACAATGTTCCGCGCGTGACGCTTGGCACGCAAATTCTCCGCGCCGAAACGGCCGGCATTGCCGTGGCAAGTTTGCTACTTTTGTAATTCGTCGGATTTTTCTTGTGGCAAAACAATCGCGCAATGGGCGCAACGTTTCGCATCTTTTGGAATGTCGCTCAAACACTCGGGACATTTTTTGGTCGTCACTTCCGTGTGTTCGCGGAACACTTTTGAGGTCAGCGTATTGATGGGTAGAACGACGAAAAAGTAGACGACTGCGGCGATGATGAGAAACGAAACGAGAGCGTTGATGAAGTCGCCGTACATAAACTGACTGCCGTGAATGGTGAACATGAGGTTGCTAAAATTTGGCGCTTTGACGATTGCGCCGATGAACGGTGTGATGAGGTCTTTCACGAGTGCCGAGACGATGGTTCCAAATGCTCCGCCAATAACGACGCCGACGGCCAGGTCGACGACGTTTCCTCGCAAAATAAATTTTTTGAATCCTTCAAGCATAGTTTTTTCTTAAACTAATAATTTTGGTCATGCGACCATTCTATTTCAGCGGTTATTTTTGTTTTTCCAAAAACTGCAAGACGAGCTCGTTGGTCATGAATGTCTCGACGTACATGCGCACGCGAAAACGGTCGGCGTCTTTATAGTTTGCCAGGATGTGCTCCATTTCTTTTTTCACTTCGTCCTCAAGTGGCGCGATGCTTTCCTCGCGAGCGATAGTGTTGAGAATAATTTGTGATTTGGCGCGTTTGACTGCCGTCTCCCGCCACTCTTTTTTCAAATCATCCTCAGTTTTTTTGATATGTGTCAGATATTCGTCGTATTTCACGCCGGCGCGAGCAATGTCGTCTTTGAACTGTGCCAGCATTTTTTCCATTTCACCCTCGATAATAATTTTCGGCAGTTCAATGGTTGATTTTTTTATAATTTCCTCGAGCATGGCCGTGCGCTTCTTGTCTTTCTCTTTCAAAACTTTTTCACTGGCGATATTTTCCGAAATTTTCTTGCGCATATCGGCGACGTCGGTGAAACTGCCGATCATTTTGGCGAATTCGTCGTTCACTTCCGGCAAATCTTTTTCGGTAATCTCGGCGTGGTCATGCGAATGCTCGGGGAGACCGGCATCGGCGTGCATTTTTTGGTGAGCGATGTTTTGGCGAATATTCAAAATAACATCGTCAATTTCTTTTTCGGTCACTTCCGGTGTTTTCACTTCTTTTTTATTTTCCTCGCCGGCGATTTTTTTGTAATCGGCAAGTTTTACTTCCGGTGCAAGGGCGGTTTTGATTTTGAATTCAAACGGATTGCCCGGCGCCAGTTTTGTAATAACGATCTCCGGTCGGCCGATGGCGTCGAGCGAATGCTCCTCGAGAATGTTCGGGTACTCCTCGGAAAGCGCAATCTCGGCGGCTTCTTCCGAGAGTCGCATTTCGCCAACTTTCTGTGCCACCAGTGCCTCCGGTGCGTTGCCTTTGCGGAAGCCGTCAAGCTCGAGCGACTCGCGAAACTTGGCGAGCGCTTTGGCGCGCATCTTGGTCATTTTTTCGGCAGTGATGTTGCCCACAATCTCCACCTCCCTGTCCGGCAGGGAAGTGAGCACGATGTCTGTGTAATTTTTTGTCATATTTTTCAATATATAGCAAAAGACACATTTTTACAAATGTGTCCCGAAAATTTTTTGATTTTATTTTTTCTTCACTGTCGTCGTCGCCGTACTCGTGGCAGTGATGTGAATCTGAATCGGCGGGAGTGTTTCCACGACATTGGCTTGACCGTTCAACTGCGCATTGGCGCGAGACTCCTCGAGTCGTTTGCCCCAGAAATACAACGCGCCGAGAACGATAATGGCGAGAATAATAATAGTACCCATGATGCCCCCGATGGATGATTTGTTTTCCATGCCGTTATTCTACCATATTTATTTTTTGTATGCGTCAACTCCCTTGTGGAAAGCGGCCACCGCCTCGGCTTTGTCGCCAAAACCGTCGATAGTCACCACTTTTTTCTGGAGCTGTTTGTATGTCAAGAAATAGTGCTCAATCTCTTTGAGCGTGTGCTTGTTCACGTCTTTCAAATCTTGCACATCCGCCCAGCGCGGGTCGGACACAGGCACTGCCAGGATTTTGGCGTCCGGCTCGCCCGAGTCGGTCATGCGCACGAGACCCACCGGTCGAGCCTTGACCAAAATGCCGGGAAACAGCGGATATGTCGTCAAAAGCACCACGTCAAGTGCATCGCCGTCCTCCCACAACGTCTGCGGAACAAACCCATAATCAAACGGACAATCTTGCGAGCTGTAAAAAACGCGGTCGAGCGCGATAATCCCCGTCGCTTTGTCAATTTCATACTTATTTTTTGACCCCTTGTTAATTTCGATGATTACATTCATCGCTTCCTCTGTTCCCGGCGCAACATCTTTGAGTAAGTTCATATTTTAAAATTAAAAATTAGTAAGAATATCAAAACTATACAGGATTTGAGTCACTAAAATCTACTTGACATTTACCTCATTATAGTATTTAATGGCAGAGGAATTTTCCAAAAGGAGTTCGTATGAAGGAATGGAAGCCGTTTCACGAATCAGTTGTTGATGAAATGAGGCGCGGGTCAAGTCACGATTTGGCCCAAATCGGGAGACTTCTTGAAAATACGGTCATCCCAAAAAACCATGATGTTATCATTGAGGCGTGGCGAGTCGAATCTCGCCGGTACAACTTGCTTCCCGGAATCGAGGAGCGGGTGGTGAGCAGTCTGTTGCGCCAAAAACAAAAAGTCGAGGAGGCGAAAAAAGAAAAAGACGAACCAACTCCTCTCACAATGCAGTTTGCGGAGGAGCGGTTGCTCGGGGGACAACACCCGCACGAGGAAAATTTACTGTAACACAGCAAAATGGCGACATAACCCGAAAGGGAAGTGTCGCCATTTCTATTTTTGAAAACTAAATTTTAAATCACCACTAAAAAATCTCGTCTCGCGTCACGTCCTTTTTGGAGACTCTCGCAGGAGCTTGGAAAATAACGAC
>CAIXDB010000087.1 GCA_903918125.1 uncultured bacterium
TCAATATTATCGACACTCCCGGGCACATTGATTTCACCGCAGAAGTGAAACGCTCCTTGCGTGTGCTCGACGGTGCCGTGGTGGTCTTCGACGGTGTTGCCGGCGTGGAACCGCAATCCGAAACCAACTGGCGATATGCCGACGACGGAAACGTGCCGAGAATTTGTTTCGTGAACAAACTCGATCGCATGGGCGCGTCATTTGAACGTTCGTACCAGTCCATTCTCGACCGACTAAACAAAAACGCCGTGCGCATACAACTCCCGATGGGCGCGGAGGAAAATTTCGCCGGCGTTATCGACCTTTTGAAAATGAAGGCGTACTACTTCGAAGGAAACATGGGTATGACTATTCGCGAGGAGGACGTGCCTGCCGAGTATGTCGAGGATGCAAAAAAATACCGCGCCGAACTCGTCGAGAAAATCGTTGAGCAGGACGACGCGCTCATGGCAGACTATCTCGAAGGCAAGGAACCGTCGCTCGATGTGCTCAAAAAAACACTTCGCGCCGCGACGCTCAAGGTGGCGCTCATTCCCGTCATGGTCGGCTCGGCACTGAAAAACAAAGGAGTGCAACTCGTGCTCGATGCCGTGGTTGACTACTTGCCGTCGCCACTCGACATTCCGCCGGTGCACGGACTCGATCCTGTCACGGGCGCCGACGTTTACCGCAAAGCCTCGGACGAGGAACCATTTGCCGCACTCGCATTCAAACTCCAGAACGACCCATTCGTCGGACAGCTCACATTCTTCCGCGTGTATTCCGGAACGATTGAGGCCGGAACATACATATATAACAGTACGACGGGGGAGAAAGAACGCCTCGGACGTATCGTGCGACTGCAAGCCGACAAGCGTGAGGAAGTGAAAAAAGTCTTCGCAGGGGAAATAGCCGCAGCCGTCGGTTTGAAATCCGCCAAAACGTCGCACACACTCTGCGATGAAAACCAGCCGATTATTCTCGACCCGATTAAATTCGTCGCACCCGTCGTGTCTCTGCGCATCGAGCCGAAAACCAAAGCCGATCAGGAGAAAATGGGTATGGCGTTGAAAAAACTTTCCGACGAGGATCCGACGTTTGTGATTTCATCGAACACCGAAACAGCCGAGACGATTATTTCCGGCATGGGCGAGTTGCATCTCGAAATCATGGTGGACCGCATGAAGCGCGAGTTCGGTGTCGAGGTGAACACCGGCAAACCGCAGGTGGCGTATCGTGAGACGATTCTCGGCACGGCGGAAGCGGAACACAAATACATCAAGCAGACGGGAGGCAAAGGTCAGTATGGTCACGTCAAACTCAATATCAAACCGTTGCCAAAATACGAAGAAGGCGAGAAAGTTCCAAAAAACGCCAAACGCTACGAGGACTTTGAATTCATAGACTCGATCAAAGGAGGTGTCATTCCGCAAGAGTTCATTCCCGCCGTGGAGAAAGGTGTGCACGAAGCCATGGGTCGCGGTATTGTCGCCGGTTATCCGATGGTGAACATTTCCTGCGAGCTGACGTTCGGTTCGTACCACGACGTGGACTCGTCCGAAATCGCATACAAAATCGCCGCCTCGCAAGCATTCCAAGAAGCCGCCAAAAAAGCGCGACCGGTCATTCTCGAGCCAATTATGAAAGTCGAAGCAATCATGCCGGAGCAGTTCATGGGTGACATCACCGGTTCACTTTCCGGCAAACGCGGACAGATTGAAGGTATGGACGAGCGCGGCATGTTGCGCGTGATACATGCAAAAGTTCCGCTCGCCGAAATGTTCGGCTACACCACCGATATCCGCTCGATGACCCAAGGTCGCGGTTCGGTCATGATGGAGTTCGACCACTACGAGGTGGTGCCACCAAACGTCGAGAAGACGATTGTGGAGGCGCGGAAGGTGTAATATACAAAATCTCTTACTCGGTCAGTTGTCTCTCGAGACCGCAAGCCATTCCAGCGAATGGCTTGCTTTGTGCTCGGTCGCAACTTGTCAATGAGCCGTTGCTACGCACGGTCGTTGACAAGACCATAGCCTTGCGAAGCCGTAACACGGCTTCTCACCTGTCACGGTCTCTCGATTCAACTGACGCGAGACGAGATTTTGAAATTCAATGCAATGTTTTGTGTACGAAAAAGGCCCGCTAGAATTTTTTAGCGGGCCGAAAGGTTGCGTTGACTCCCGACTGTGTTGTCTGTCAGAAATTCAACAAAGAACTACTTTTTGTTGTTGGTGAAGCGCATCGAGATGTCGGTTATCCCATCTTTGTGGGAGTAGTCGACGCCGTGAATGGTTGTTTCCGAACTTTTGATCCGGAACATTCCGGGTTTATCGTTCTCTTCACCGCGTATCTCGATGGTTATCCAAGATCCGCTTTTTTCAACGACGGGCGTTACTGGCGAATGAATCGGAGCGGGTTCCAATGCGGGTTGCGCAATTGATTCCGGCTCGGGTTCTGCGATTGGTGAAGCTGGAGGCGGTGTAACGACAGTTGTCGGTACCGACTCGTGCGTTGATGTTGCAGCGGGTCCCACTGGTTCCGTCACTTGTGTGGCGGGAGCCGGAGGTTGAATGATCTGGTTTGTTACGTTTTCTTCCGGCACAAACCTAAATCCAATTCCTGGAACCATGCCACCACCATTGCGGACGTCGTTCGCACATCCCATCAGGGAATAGCGGACAACTTGTTCTCCATTGGGACGTCGCGCGGTGACTTCCCACACCTGTTCACCGTTGAGGAAGCGAGGAAAATATTTTCTCGCTATATCCGTGATACGAGTGAACCCGTACCCCCGGCCACGAACTAAATTGATAATCGGCAATCTCTCGCCGAATTCTCGACTCAGTTCTATGTCGAAGTGCTCGAGCGCTTGGTTTGGAGTGTGAATTCCTTCCTCGCGTACGCGACCGGCACCAACCCGAGTCGGGTCATTGCGCAGCCAGTCATGGATGGCCATTACCAACGCTACCACGACTACCAGAGTCAAAAGCGTTATCCAGACCCAGTTGGGGACACCCCAATAAAGGCTGGAAAATTTGAAACCCGGATCAGGAGGATTTCCTCCGGTTCCAGTGCTGGTTGCTGGTTTCGGTCCTCGCACGACCAGAGGCACGAATGCTTTAATGGGTGCGGGAACGAAGAAACACTCGCCGAGAACGACGTTATACATTACGACGCCGTTCTTTAGGAACTCGCGGGGTTTGCCATCGAGCAGTTCGCGTAACTGCCAGTTTTCAGGATCAGCGAGTGCAACTCGCCACTGCGAACCAACAACGTGCCACAACGCGTTGACAGTGTCGGATTCGTAACCGACGAAGCAATAGTCCCCGCCGGTCTTGTTTTCTGCGCCAGCAGGAATCACAGTCCGGTTTTTGTCCCAATCCTGTGCCACGAGCGGGGTCGTGCTGACCACCGCGAGAAGGAGCGCAAGAGTTACCAATACACAACATACAATCTTCTTCAGCTTCAACATTCTTCTACCAACTTTCAACGAACTACGATTTTCACACCCACTTTTCCTAGAAAAGTACCGATGTGAGTCTGACAGTATTATACTACCTTTCACATATTTTGTCAAATGCGAAATTACCCTTCAAAACTAAGCTCAATTTGGCGAAAATTCTGGTCGGTTTTTGTGCACAACATTTGAGTTTTATTTGTGGACAATGTATGATTATTGCAATATGGAATCTTCTACATTCGAAGTGTCCGATGTTTCGGGGCAAAAACAAAAAAAAGATATTTTGTTGAGTCAGCTGGAACAGGCGGCGAACGGTACGCCGGCAAAAGTGATTGAAAAAATTCCGGAGACATTTGAAATTCCGCCGTCACTTGCCGAATACATACATGCGTTGGATGACGGACTCGGTGACTGGGTGAGACATCTGAAACGAATATTTGGAAGAGTGAGCACTGAAAAGGATTTTAAATCTTTCAAAGATGGAATACAACATCCGAATTATATAACGGTTCCGGCAGAAATAAAGGAAGATTTAATTAAACTCTTGTCCGGGGAGTTTGTAGCCCCGAGACTTGTGCAAAAACCTGATGCGGAAAATCCAACACCCGAGCCGATTCTAGAGCCAGCAGTGGAAACTCAGCCCGAGGAAGCAAAAATTTCTCCCGAGCAAATCAGCAAGATTATTAATTCGATAAACACACACCATCGAGTGTCAAACGTTGGTGCTGAGGCACAGGCATTGGCTGAGGTAAAAAAAGAAGAGACTTTGTTGCAACCGGAAATTGAAGCTGTGTCTGCCGAGAAAAAAGAAAGCACCCCGTCTTCACAAGAATTCAAGATTCCACAGGAGGTGTTGGACGACCCCGTGTTGGCGGAGAGACCATATCTTCGTGAGACACTTGCGTCTGGCAGTTACACAAAAAAGCAAGCTGTAGAAATGTTACGTCTGAACTCGTCTATGGAAAATCCTCTCGAAGAATCAGACAGAATTCGCTTGGGAGAAATGATCAATGTAGCTGAGGAAGAATACGTATTCGTGGTTCCTCAAAGTATACTTACAGACCCGGATGTGCCTAATTTTATCGTTGACGAACTCAAGTCAGGAAATTTTACGAAACATGGAATAAAAACAAAAATTTTTGTTTACGTTAAATCTGAAGAAGCAAAGGAAAGGTTGTATAGAATTATCGATGAAACGGAGTTGACACCAGTTTCAGAATTATACGAAGGAACGAAGCAAACACCAGAGAATAAGACAGGAGAGGAAAACATCTATTCCGAAAGACAATTTACGATTGGCGGGGAAACTTTTCATCTGGACGATATTGTGTTTGCAGAATCGGGGGGTGAATTAAAAGAAGAATGGCGAATTGTGACATGTCCGAAATCGGCAGATGACTTTGTCAGTTTAAAAAACGAACGAACCGGTTATCCGATGCTTGTAAACCAAAAAGATTTTTTGGAATGGAATATAGAGGATGATTCCGAAAATACAAAAGAAGAAACATTGGAAGAAAAAGAGACATCACCGGTTACTCCAGATGCAACGGTCACAGATAATCCTGAATCAGAACCAACCGTAGTTGAAAATGAGAATAATATTGTGGAACCACCGCCAATCTCACTTGATGATTTGGAAGCCGAGAAAATGAGAGAAATCGACGAAAAGTTCGCGTTGGCACGCAAAGAATATACTGAAGCGACTGCAAAGTGGCAGATTTCCAACCGCGAAAACAAATTGAAATTTAGGGAAACTATGAAATCGCTCTATAGTTCCAAGAGCGATCCGCGAGACGGAATGAACAAAATCGGACAGTTTGTCAAAAAAGGTTTGTATAATTTGGCCGAAGATTTTGGTTTGGATAAACAGATGCCACAGCGACCGCTACCGCAATATCTCGTAGAAGCGGAAAAATATTATAGAGCCATGCGACGAGAAAAACTGGCACTTCTTAAAACGATGGACGAGCACGTTGCTTTCATAGAAAAAGAAACATCCGCGGTGCTTAACGACATTAACCGCATAAAAGATGCTCGAACTCCGGAAGAAAAAGCGCGACTGACTAAAAGTTGGTATCAGAGATGGGCAGGAATGAGTCCTGCGGGAAGAGCTGTTCTGTCCGGTATTATTCTTACAGCGGGAGGCGCGTTAGTTTTTGGAGCACCGGTTGGTATGGCGGGAGTAGCTGTTGCCGGTGCATATAGAGTATCACGTAGTGCCGCAAGCGGTACCTTGGTGGCGCGTGGGGCAAAAATGGTTGACAGTATTTACAACAGTAAGTTTGTAAAAAATAAAGTTGAACAAAGAAAAATCGAAAGTGATGAAGAAATTAAAAAAACAATCGATATTGGCAGTCTCGACGCATTTGAAAAGGCTGCAGATATGTCTCTGGCACAATCGGGAAATGAAGAACGAATTCTTAAACGACGTCGTTTGAAAAAATTAATGGTTATCGGTGTCGCCGGAGGAGTAACTAACGCGTTAATAAACTTGGAATTTGGAGGAATGGTGCA
>CAIXDB010000088.1 GCA_903918125.1 uncultured bacterium
GCCGGACTGTTTATCTGGCGTCGAAAAAGTTTTTATTTTTTTCGGTGGCATTGTTGGCGCCCGATGCGTCGTCAACAAAACGCCGAGGCAGTAGCAGTATGCTACTGCCAAAAATGCGGAAAAAGTTTCCCCGATGAGGATATGGACAATACAATCCTCCCTGGATTCTAAAAGTTTTTCCGTCTGGCTCGGAGTAACATCCGAGCCTTTTCCATATCAATTATTCCTCACTCGAACTCGACTCACCACCTCCAGAACTTGCCACCACACTTCCACCTTGTTCATGCAACTTCGCGCGGATTTGTTTCATAATCTCCTCGGAGATTTTTTTATTCGCTTTGTCCTTCAAAAACTGTCGCGTCGAATCATACCCGCGACCGATGGCGACGTCATTGTATTTGTACGAATTGCCCGACTTCTGGATGATGCCCATCTTTTCGCCGAGGGCAATCATCTCGCCTTCGCGCGAAATGCCTTCGTTATACATCAGGTCAAACTCTGTCTGCTTGAACGGCGCCGCAACTTTATTCTTCACAACTTTCACGCGAATGCGCCCGCCCATGACCTCCTCGCCTTTTTTGATTTGCGCAATGCGTCGGATGTCGATGCGCACAGATGTGTAAAACTTGAGCGCCTTACCGCCCGGCGTCGTTTCCGGATTGCCGAACATCACGCCTATCTGCATGCGAATTTGGTTGATGAAGATAACTACCGTTTTCGATTTGGCCACGATAGCCGTGAGCTTGCGGAGGGCCTGCGACATCAGTCGCGCCTGTTTGCCGACGTGATGCGCGCCCATGTCGCCTTCGATTTCGTCCTTTGGTGTCAGCGCGGCGACGGAATCCACCACGATGACGTCAATCTTGCCCGAGCGCACGAGCGACTCGACGATCTCGAGTGCCTGCTCGCCGTTGTCCGGCTGGGAAATCAAAAGCTGGTCAATTTTCACGCCGAGTCTCTGCGAATACTCCGGATCCATGGCGTGTTCGGCGTCAATGAACGCGCAAATGCCCCCGAGCTTCTGGGCTTCGGCGATGATGTGGAGTGACAGCGTTGTCTTGCCCGACGACTCCGGTCCGAAAATTTCGATGATACGTCCGCGAGGGATTCCTCCCACGCCGAGAGCAGCATCGAGCCCGATCGAACCCGTCGGAATGGCGTTCACGTCCACATGCGGTTTGTCGCCGAGCATCATAATGGAATCCTCGCCGAACTTCGTGCGAATTTCCCGCAACGTGTCGTCGACATTGACCGACCCCACGGCACCTTTTTCTTCTTTCTTCTCTTTTTTCTTTTGCATTGTATTAAAATTACGCTGTTAATATTCTTTCAACACCAACTCAATCTGTTTCGAAATTATTTTACCAAACTCGTCCTGTCCGCGCAAGGTAAGTATAGTATACCCCGGCGAGAGGAGCAATTTCTCGCTAAAGCGTCCGGACGTGTCGGTGAAAATCTGTCGACCGTCGAGTGCGAGATAAGCGACGTTCTGTGCACGACCGTTCACTTCGATAAGCGGGGAGGTGTATGTCGCACCGTTTTGCGGACTGTATATGGTAATGATCGGACCCTCGATGTATTTTTGTGCCTGGAACAAGCCGTACCCGAGAATAATAACACCGAGAAGTGAAATTGCCGTGATTCTGACGATTGAGACTATATTGTGTGTCATATGGAGTCGTCAGAGCTTTCGGCGGATGAGGCAACAGTGCCCCCGAGTATTTCACGCGGTTTGGCGCCGGAGCCTGCGCCGATAACTCCGCGTTCCTCGAGCATGTCGATAAGTCGTGCGGCGCGAGCGTAGCCGACACCGAGTTTGCGCTGAAGGTAGGACGTTGAGGCCTTGCCGGCTTCGAGCACGGTTTGTTTTGCCTCGTCGTACAAGTCGTCCTCATCCTCGGACTTTTCGTTGTCGAGGGTTGCTTCAAAAATTGAATTTTTCTGGTCCGTCCCGGTCAGGTTGATTTCGCTTGGCACTTCACTTTCGTAGCTTGCAACCAGGTATTTCACCACAGCCTTCACCTCATTTTCGGAAATATAGGCGGATTGAATACGTTGCGGTTGCGACATGTCGCCCGAAAGGTACAACATGTCGCCGGCGCCGAGGAGTTTCTCCGCGCCGGACATGTCGAGGATGGTGCGCGAGTCGATTTGTGATGCTACCTGCAAGGCGATGCGCGACGGAATGTTGGCTTTGATGAGTCCTGTGATGACGTTGACCGACGGTCGTTGCGTGGAAAGTATCAAGTGAATACCGACGGCGCGTGACATCTGGGCAAGGCGCACGATAGCCGATTCAAGCTCGCGCGGGTAGGCTTGCATGATGTCGGCGAGCTCGTCGATAACGATGACGATGTACGGCATGGTTTCAATAGGCTTTTCGTCGGCGCCGGACTTGCGAGACATTTTTTTAATCTGCGGTTCGACGATATTTTTGTGATACGACTCGACGTTTTGAAGCGACTCGGCTTGCAGGATGTCATATCGTCTGTCCATTTCCTTTGCCGCCCATTTGAGCGCGAGGATGGTTTTCTTGGCGTCGGTGATAACCGGTGTGAGGAGATGCGGAATTTTATTGTACAGTGTCAGCTCAACGCGTTTCGGGTCGACCATGATGAATTTCAAATTGTCCGGCGAGTTGCGGTAGAGAAGCGAGGTGATAACGGCATGGATGGTCACGGACTTTCCGGAACCGGTGGCGCCGGCGATGAGCAAGTGCGGAGATTTGGCCAAGTTTGCAAAATATGACATGCCGGAAATACCTTTGCCGAGCGACATAAAGAGCGGTTTGTCGGAGTTTTGGAATTCGAGCGAGGCGAGAAGTGAGCCGAGACCGACGGTGGTTTTGGTGCTGTTCGGGATTTCGATGCCGACGAGCGACTTGCCGGGAATCGGCGCTTCGATGCGGATGGGGTGCGCGGCCAGGGCGAGCGAGAGGTCGTTTTGTAGTGCGACGATGCGCGAGAGTTTGACGCCCTCGGCCGGTTTCAAAGCGTAGCGAGTGATGGATGGGCCGATGGAAATTTCATCCATCTCGACTTGTATGCCAAAGTTCGCGAGGGTGCGTTTGATGATGTTCGAGTTGGCTTTGATATCGCCGACGCCCGGCTTACCGCGGTCAACTTCAAGAAGTGATAATGGCGGGGGAGTGAATTCCTTGCCGTTGAAAGACAGTGGCGAGATGCCGAACTCGTCTTTTGGCAGGTCTTTCAGAGCGGGAGTTTTTTTGATTTGCTGAGCTTCCTTTGCCGCCGCTTCTTCGTATTTCTGGTCGACTACCTGACCGTTCGATGTGATGAGTGGTTCGGTTGCGAACGGTTCGTCATCTTCCTCCACCTCTTTTTTCTTGAAGAGGTTTGTGATGAATGCAAAGCTCAAGGCCGTGTCGAACATAATCAGGAACGAAACAACGATGAGTGCGACGAGAATGATGATGCTTGCGTACACGTCAAACATGCCGACAAGCGGTTGCGAAATGAACCCGCCGACAAGTCCGCCGTGACCGTCGGGTTCCGTGATAACGGTAATGAGTGCAAGCGAAGAAAGAAAAAATAACAGACCACCGATAGTATGTGTCAGTGCCAATCTTTTATGGAGCGATTTGAAAAAGGAAACGCAAAGGATAAAAAATAATAATGGAATGAGGTAGTAGCCCACACCGAACAAATAATGAAACATGTTATACATCGCTTCTCCAGCCGGTCCGCCTTTGTCAAACGGTCCGGCGGATAATGTGAAAAAAATACCGAGGACAAAAAATCCGATTGCCGCTATCGCCCGTATGGTTGTGTCTTGAAGATATGTTTTTGAATCGTCTCC
>CAIXDB010000089.1 GCA_903918125.1 uncultured bacterium
GTGCCGACCGGTCAGAACCAAGTCAACATAGAAAAAGATGTGGCGACACTGGTCAATGGACTTCTGGAAAAACCGGACTACTCCGACGGTTTGGATAGTGCCAAAGAAAAAATCACTCTTGAAATCGAAAAACTCATCCGCGCTTACGACCCATGCATGTCCTGCGCATCGCATTTTCTGAAGGTTGAATGGTTGGAGAAATAATGGTAGAGTTGCGACGGAGGCATTATGCCAAAAGTTTGGACAGAAGAAAACAGACTGGTTTTTTTTCATTATGCATGGCCGTGTGCGGAAGATTTGTTAGCGGCTGGAAAAATCACTCTGTCTGCATATAACGAATTGAAATTTTCAGTTGTAGACAACCTGCCACCCAATGTGTATATATTGGAACATTGTTTTCCTCACGCATTTAATGCATGTCTGAAGTTTGATACAGCCGCTGAATACTGGGAACATCACCACGGTCACGATGGCGACTGTGCGGTCAGATGCGGAAAAGTTCGGTCGATATGGACTAATCGTGTCATGGTGGTGTTGAGTGGCGAACCAGTCCATTGTTTTAACATTTACCGATATTATCTACACGTTGGAGTTGAAGTATTTGTTCATCGTCGCGTCATCGCGGAAGTCAAAAGCGCTACTCTCGGGTAGCGCTTGCTTTTATAAATGGTGGCTGACCCCATGTATTGCGTCCGACTCGGACATGTCGGGTGGCACGGCGATTATTTTTATTTTTTTGATTTTGCCGAGTTTCTGCAAGTAGCGCAAGTTGGTCAGCGCGTCGAAGTCGTGCATGCCGATGCGCGGCGGTGCGGAAAAGGCGTCCAGACTGTCGAACACCGTCACATCCGTGATGCCGACAGCCGTGTCGAGCATGCACACATCCTCCGGCACATCCCATTCCTCGTTCGGGTCGAGGGTCACGAAATGAATCTCAGGAAACTTTTTTTGTAACAGAGGTAAAATTCGTAATGGTAATGAGTCTTCTGATAAATCTTCGTTTCCAAAAACAAAAACTTCGTTGACCCAAGTTTCGAGCGGAGACTCTCGGAGCGCGACGGCGCGAGAGTGAGCAAAATTTTTCTCGGAAAATTTACGCGTGCTCCGCGAGAGACTTGGGGAGAAAGAAGTTTTCTGTTTTTGTTTCATATCGTTTGGTTGGCAAAGGCGATACTCTGTACAATATATTTCCGCAAATTTCGCGCCTGTGTTTCGCTGATTATTTCACACGGCACCGACCAGTGAAACGACACGATTTGTCCCGGCTGAATTTGCTCGATGTCGTATTCGACCTCCAGTCGCCGAGTGATTTTTTTCTCGCGCGGTGTGCCGAGAGCAAGCTTGCCGTGCGCGTACGTGAGCGGTTCGGTCATGACGGTGATTTCCGGCCCGCGCACCGATGTGACCGTGCCGAAGTTGACCAGACATTCGTCCATGCGTTCCACTTCGTCGAGTTTGTCGGTGTGTCCCGTCATCTGCCAGACGTTCAACACATGAAAGGAGTGATGCGGTACCGCGCCTTGCCGGATTTTTTCTTCGAGCCACTCGAATTCCCTACCGCCAACTTTTTTCTTGACGGACAGGTCCTCGACGAAAAATCTGTGCAACTTTTCCATCTTGCTTTTTTCGAGGAGTGCGTTGCCAAGCCAGTACGCCTCGACCACTTGCGCGTCAAACGGCTCGGCGATGCCGGCGC
This sequence comes from uncultured bacterium, assembly GCA_903918125.1. The sequence continues at coordinate 1,697 of CAIXDB010000089.1, forward strand.
TCCGAGAAATGTATTGCAAGTACGGATACAGCGTTTTGAATTGTCGGAGCAGCACGGAAAGCTCCGGGTTTGTTTCGCCGTGCTCGATCAAACTGCGCAACTCAGCGTTCGCGTCCGGCCCGCAATAATGCAAGCGATTCGGTCCGAACGAATATCGGCTGCATCGCGCGATGCCTTCCATTATGCGTGTCTGTTCAAACATGTACGTAGTATACCGATTTCTGGTATACTGTCGACATGAAAAGAACTGTAATTGTGGCGGCGGTATTTTTTTGTGCGTTCAGCACATTTTTTCCGCGCGTTTCAAACGCTGTGACCGTCACGACAGTTACGAAAAAAGCCACCACTCCGACGCTCCACATTGCCGGCTGGATTCCCTACTGGCGCACGGTTGCCGGCACAGCTGACGCTACCGCGCACATTACCGACTTCAACGAAGTCAGCCCGTTCGGTTTTACGGTCAAAAACGACGGCGAGTTGTACGATGCGATGAACCTCGCTTCAACTTCGTGGCAGACGCTTATCGCCACGGCGCGAGCCAACGGCGTGAAAGTCATCCCGACAATAACTTGGAGCGACCCGGATGCCATCGATGCAGTGTTGCGAAGTCCGACTCTGCGCAAAGCTCATGTTCAAGCCATCATCGCCATGCTCAACAAATACAATTTCGACGGTGTGGATATCGACTACGAAAACAAATACGACACGACCGAGCCGTACTTTTCATTATTTTTGCACGACTTGTGGAACGCCACCGGCAAGCGACTGGTGGTCTGCAGTATAGAACCGCGCACACCGCTTTCCTCACGCTTTGATGTCATTCCGGCACACGTAACGTACGCAAACGACTACACCGCGCTCAACAAATATTGCGACCAAGTGCGCATCATGACGTACGACCAGGGCACCGTCGACTTGCGACTCGACGCGAGTGCGATCGGACCGTATGACCCGATTGCCGACACGCAATGGGTCACGAAGGTGATCAACCTTGCCGCTCAAACCATTTCCAAAAAGAAAATATATATCGGCGTGGCGACATACGGACACGAATACGAAGTCACGCCGGTTGCCGGCGGGTACACGTACAACTTTTTGACCTCGTTTGACCCGGCGTACGCGCTCGGTATCGCCAGCTCATACAATCTGGCACCGCTTCGCGATTCGGCCGGCGAGCTTAATGTGATTTACACACCGACAAGCACCACGCCTGTCTTGCCGGCAAGTGACAATCAAACAAACAACACGCCGGTCGCCACGACGAGCACGATTGTTTCATCGAGCGCGAGTGTGTCTGCACAAACCAAACCGTTTAACTACCTCTCATGGAGTGACGCTCAAGCGGTGCAAGATAAAATCACCTTGGCGAAAAAACTCGGCGTCGCAGGCATCGCCATTTTCAAAATCGATGGCGGAGAGGATCCGGCGCTGTGGACGGTGTTGCAGAAAATATAAGCAAATGCTAATATCATTATATGACAGACTTATGCACGGAAATGAAAAAGTTTGGCAAGGGTATCGGCAACGAGTCTCGATATAAAATAATCGAGCAGTTGTTCGACGGCTCA
>CAIXDB010000090.1 GCA_903918125.1 uncultured bacterium
AAAAATTTGCGCCACGATACCCGACGCGCCTTTGGTAAATTTCCGGCCGGACGCATCGTACGCTGTGACGGTCGCTTTTTGACTACGTAGCACATGCCCGTACAAATATCGCACCGACAAACATCCTTCTTCCATTTCTTTTTTCTCGCGCGAGAGTTTTAAAATAACCGGATTAATAAAAACCATGTCGTCTGTCGGCTCTGGATTTTCTTTGCCGGCATGGAGCGATAAAAACTTTGATGACACTACAAAAATCCGCAAGCTGTAGCCGATTTGCGGAGCGGCAATGGCAACACCGTCCTCCTGTGAGGCGAGCGCTTGTTTCATCTCCGACAAAATTTTGAAAATTCTCGGCGTTCCAATGGCGGAAACCGGCACCTCCTGCGCAATCTCTCGCAGTATTTCATCCTCCTTCTGAACAATTTTCTTCATTACTTTAGATTATCACAACAGCGTGTCGGGGTCTATTTTGATACTGACCGCCGGCGGAAGTTCGCGCAATTTGTGCAAAAGCACCGTGTCGGGCCACTGGCCTTTCGGCACCATAATCACTCCGTGCACCGTGTATTCTTTGGCGACGCCGACAAACGCTTCGAACACCGACACTTCATACGGCACGAGCGAGAGTGCGATACTTTTCATTTTTTCCATCACAGTTTTTTTCTCGCCGGACAACGACAGTTTGATTGCCGTAGTGAACGGTGGGAAGTTGACCTGCTTGCGTTCCTCTATTTCGTCGCGATAAAAATCGATTAAGTTGCCCTTGAGCGCGTAGTCGAAAATTTTGGTATTTTTCTGACGCGTCTGCACGAGCATCGTTTTGTCTGTCAGCGCGCGCAGGTCGAGCAAAATGTGAAAAATTTTTTCGTGAATACGAAAATCCGGAATGGCAAAAAATGAATCGAGTGACACGACGCCGACGTTTTCAATTTTTTGATTGAGGTAGGGAAGTGCCATTTCCGTGCCGACCATCAATGAGCCTGGCGTGTCGAAAAACTGGTCGCGCACGGCCACCGCTCGCAGATGTGTGGTGACATGATCCTTGTCCATAATAAAAATCTCGCGCTTCGGCATCATTTCTTTTATTTTCTTAACCACAGTTTCGATACCGATGCCGAGCGTGGTTAGTCGCCACCCACCGCAATGCACACACTTTGTGTCCGCAGGACGTCGCGCTCCGCAATGATGACAGACGAACACATTGCCGTTGCCACGACTGCCATACAGTACCACCGGCGCACCGCACACCGCACACGACACCACCGTTCCGCAGTCACTACACACCGTCGTCGGGGCGAGACCTTTGCGTCCGCAAAACAGGAATGTGCGCTCATTGCGTTCGTGCGCGTGGACAATAATATCGTTCAATTTTTCCGAAAACATCTCGAATTCTTTTTTCTTCATGTCCTGCGGACTTCGCATGTCGATGAGTTCGCAGTCTGCTTCGGAAAGCGAACGAAATTTGAGCGGAGCGAGTGGCACGGCCGCGCCGGATTTTTCTTCGTACAATGTCTCCACACGCAGAAGACTGTCGCCGAGAATCAGTCGCATCCGCGATGTTCGGGCGATGATTCGCGCCACGGTGCGCATGTCGAGAAACGGTCGCGACTGACCGGCAAACGCCCGCGAACTTTCTTTTTCCACAATGATCGTGCCGATGTCATCGCGCGGAAGCGACAGAAACGCGCCAGTGGCGACCACGAGCACCGGGTGACTTTCCGACATCACTTTTTTCCACGCTTCTACCATCTTTTTTTTGACAATCCCGCCGTGCAATACAAACGTGTAATTTTCAATGCCTTTCTGCAACATCTCCTCGGCGTTTTTCAATCCTTCGGTCGTTGCCATGCAGAAAAAAACACTTCGCCCGCGGGCAAACTCCTCGCGAATGAGCGACTTGTACGTGGCATATCTCTCGTCGTCGTCCGTTTGCAAAAGTAGCGTCTCGTGAAAAATTCCGTCCGGTCGCGCGGTCGGCACGTACGGCAAATCTTTCGCGGAGTCAAAAATAATTTTCGGTACGAGTGCCGAAAGCACCGCACCTTCCGTCGCAGCATAATACTCGGCGATGCGGGCAACGCTTTCCATAAACGCGGGTGACAGAAATCCGCGCGACTTGACCGCGTCAATTTTTTTCATACTGAAAGAGAGCGACTTGATGTCCGTTTTGTTTTCCGACACCGACTGCGAGCCGACGACCAGTCCGTACGATGATTTGCCGCGAATAGGCATGGCCACGAGCGAGCCGTTCGCGATATCGTCGCGGGTGAAATAGGTGAGTGTTTCCTTGCCCATGCCTCGGCCGATGGGGATGACGGTGATAGTGCGCATGAAGTGCATTATATCAAATTTAGTTGCAAAACTCGCCGGCACATTCCTTTTTGGATACGCTCGACCGGCCAGCGCCGGTCTTACTCCTGGTCCTCGGTCGCGACTTGTCAAGAGCCCGTGTTGCACCGGGTCATTGACAAGACCATGCTCGCGACCTGCGGAGTCTCCAAAAAGGAATGTGCCGGCGAGTTTTTCCATTACTCTTTTTTGTGATATTCTGCATGTATGGCAATCTTCTCAAAAAAGTTAGGAATCGACCTTGGCACGGCGAACACGTTGGTTTTCGTGCCGGGGCGCGGGGTTGTGTTGAACGAGCCGTCCGTCGTGGCGGTTTCGGAGGAGGACAATCGCATCATGGCCATCGGCATCGAGGCGAAACAAATGATCGGTCGCACGCCGGAAAATGTTATCGCCTATCGTCCGATGAAGGACGGTGTCATCGCCGACTATCGCGTGACCGAGGCGATGCTCCGCTACTACATGGACAAGGCGCTCGGCAAATGGAATTTTGTCAAACCGGAAGTGCTCGTCTCCGTGCCGGCGGGAGTGACTTCGACCGAACGACGCGCAGTCATCGAGGCTGCCATCAAGGCCGGCGCGAAAAATGCCTACGTAGTCAAGGAGCCGATTCTGGCAGCCATCGGCGCAGGCATTCCCATTCACGAAGCGATGGGGCATATGATCGTGGACATCGGCGGTGGCACAACGGACGTTGCAGTGATTTCCTTGGGCGGCATCGTGGCGTCAACTTCGGTCAAATGCGCCGGCAACAAACTCGACGCGTCCATCACGGATTATATTAAAAAAACGTTCAACTTCGACAGCAGCAACAACGACAGCAACAACGACAACAATAACGACGACGGCAACGACAACAACAGCAG
>CAIXDB010000091.1 GCA_903918125.1 uncultured bacterium
CTCATGTAACATAAATTCTGGCATCAATAGATGTGCTGCAAAACTATTCGCAGCTTTTTCTTCAGCACTATAGATAGCATCTTTTTTGGGGATACGAAAAAGTACTGAGTAATTTGGATGTTCCAAAAATACGTGTCCTAATTCATGTGCAATAGTAAATAATTTTCTTGCAGGTACATCACCAATTTCAACATATATAATTTTCTTATTTTTATCGTAAAATCCAGCTACTCCAGCAAAATTTTCTGGCATTTTTACCTCTTTTATTTCTATTCCTTCTCCTTTTGCAATTTCAGCAACATTAACAACTGGTTTTGTAATGTTATATGCATCCAAAACCTTTAATGCTACATCTTCTATATTGTTGTGATTTGGTGTATTCATGTGAGTTAATTATTACATACAGTATAATTCTAAACTCTCAGTGTAGCAAGAAAGTTATTAAAACACTGTGAATAGCAAATAACTATTTATTCTTCTGCAACGTCACGAGCAGTGGTGATGCCACGAAAATCGATGAGTATGTTCCGGTGATGACGCCCACGAGGAGTACGAATGCGAAGTCTTTTGTCGTTGTGCCGCCGATGAAGTAGAGGGCGACGAGGGCGAGAAAAATGGTGAACGATGTGTTGATGGAACGACCGAAAGTTTGTGTGACAGATGCGCCGACGGTTTCTGCGAATGTCGTTTTGGATTTGCTTGCATTGTCGAGACGCAGGTTTTCGCGAACGCGGTCGAACACCACAATGGTGTCATGCACCGAGTAGCCGAGAATGGCGAGAAGTGCGGTCACGAACAGCAGGTCGACTTGTCCCCCGCGGAAATGCGACCAGACGAGGAAGACGCCGGTCGGAATGATGACGTCGTGGGCGAGCGCGACGATTGTTGCGAAGCCGTATTTCCACGAAGCGACCGGATACGACACTTTGCGGAATGCGAAGGTGATGAACAGCACGATGCACAATATCACCACAGCGATTGCTTCAAATGCTTTTGTTTCAAGCTGTGCGCCGACGGATGGGCCGATGGAGTCAAACGAAACTTCGGTGACAGGATTGGTCGGGTCGGTCGACAGTGCCATCTCAACTTGCGTTTTCTCGGCAGGTGAAAGCTCGCGAGTTTTGATCATGTAGTCGTTCGCGCCGACAGGAGTGACGGTGTAGTCGCCGAGGTTCTGCGTATTCAATACTGCATTGACCGTGGCGATATCCGGTCGAACAGGAAAGGCCACCTCGAGAAGCGAACCGCCGGTGAAGTCGATGCTCAAATCCTTTCCTTTGAAAAGGCCGAATGCAAACATTGCAACAATCGAACCTGCGACAAGCAGTCCGGAAAGTATGAAGAAAAATTTTCTGTGATTGACAATAAACATGGTGGTGTGATTATTTTTTAATTGCCTGTATGCAGACCATTGCTAAAAAGAAACTTCACGAACTTACTCTGCGACCCGCCGTTTTGCTTGGGATCATTTTTCGGTGCGATGGCAAAGAGGAATGTTCGTGATACGGAAATGGCGGTGAACATGGAAATCAACACTCCAAGTCCGAGCGTCAGTGCGAAGCCTTGAATAGCCGACGTGCCGAGCCAGAAGAGCACGATAGCGGTGATGATGGACGAAATGTTCGAGTCGCGAATAGAAAGCCATGCGCGAGTGAAGCCTTCGTGCAACGCGTCGGAGACCGACTTGCCGCGTTTGAGCTCTTCTTTCATGCGCTCGAAAATAAGGATGTTGGCATCCACCGCCATGCCTATCGAGAGAATGAAACCGGCAATGCCTGCGGCGGTCAGCGTCACAGGAATCAGTTTGAACACCGCGAGTGACAAAATGACGTACATACAGAGTGAAATCGACGCGATAAGTCCCGGCAAGCGATACCACAAAATGAGAAACGCCACGATGAGTGCAAAACCGACGAGGCCTGCTTTGACGCCCGCGTCTTTCGCGTTTTGTCCGAGCGTTGCGCCGACTGTCTGCGTCGAGACGAGTGTGATCGGTACGGGAAGCGCACCGTAGTTCAAGTTACGCACGAGTGATTTAGCCTGGTCTGCTGTGAACGTGCCGGTGATGACTGCCTGACCGTCGGTGATTGCATCTTGAATGGTCGGCGACGAAATAACCTGACCGTCGAGGAGTATCGCGAGCACCTGACCTTTGTGTGCGGTTGTAATTTGTGCGAAGAGCGCCTTGCCTTGGTCGTTGAATTTCAACGCAACTTCCGGCGAACCGGCGATTTGCGAACTGCCCGTACCGGTGAATTGCAAAGCGGCGCTGTCGAGGTATTGTCCGGTCAAACCGGTCGCGGTGTAAATCTGGTCGGGAGTCGCGCTGGCAAGCTGTGCCGGCGTCATGGTCTGCGCAGCCGGGTTCACGAGTACGAAATCGAGTTGCGGAGTCTGACCGATGAGCGCCACGGCTTGGTCGATGTTCGTCACGCCGGGCAAGTCGACAAGCAGTCGCTCGTCTTTGTTACCCGACACGATCCCCGCGTCCTCCACCTGCACAACCGGTTCGGACACGCCGAACAAGTTCACGCGCCGTTCAATGACGTCGCGAAGAGACGACATGGCATCCGCCACGTCACCGTTTTTGACCTGCGAAATGTCAGCTTTGTAGACAAGCTCTGTTCC
>CAIXDB010000092.1 GCA_903918125.1 uncultured bacterium
CAATCGACAAAAATAAAATTATTTTTCAGGTCGCGGCATATCCCGTGTCGTCGTCACCGTTACAAGTGAAGAAATCGATTTTTTCCGACATTTCACACGACGAAAAGTGGCCAAGTTTTCAGCATTATGTCACCGGACTGATCAGTATACCGTCGCCATACATGACCGATGAACTGGTCGGTTTGATCGAGCGCAATTATCAATCAATTATGAATTATGCATTCGACTCTGCCGAAAGCGAAGCGGAAGGCTTTCGCAGAATTTCCGAGGAACTGGCAATAAACATCGCGGTGCAGACGACATACGAACCACATATGATTGCCGGAATCAAACCGTCCGACCCGAAAGGAGACAAACATGTGCTACAATCGCTATACTACGGATGCGCCAACAAGGTTATGAACTAATCCAATCGCAACAACATGATTAAAAAAATAATTCCTTTTGTTAAAACAAAACTGTATTATTTGAAACAAAGCTGGCGCAAAAAATATCCGGATGTGGCAAAACTGAGAGCGGAATACTCGACGCACATTCCCCTGCTGTTGCATTTCGGATGCGGTCCGCGAGTACTCACGGGCTGGATCAACATTGATTTGAAGTTTATGCCATATGAGAAACATTTTCAACATTATGACGATATGATATCCGACAACCTGCTTGGTGGAAAAAAAAGTTTCTATGCCTTCAATGTCATCGAGACCGGACTGCCGTTGCCGGACAATTCCGTCGATGCGATTTTCCACGAAGATTTCATCGAGCACATTTCGCAACGAGACCAGATGGTATTTCTGGCCGAAACTCTGCGAGTGTTGAAACCCGGCGGAATACATCGCGTAAACACGCCGGATTTGGCCGAGGCGATGAAAAAATCCGATTTTTTAAAAGGAAAAGACGGTGTCTATGTCAATGAGTGGGACAGACATCGACACCTTTCCATTTTGACCAAACATTCTCTCCGAGAAATGGCTGGAATGGTCGGGTATGGCAAGGTAGAATTCAACGAGAGAAACAAAAGCGTGTGCTCATACATTCCGCAAGAATACAGGCCGGGAAACGATCGACCGGAGAATGGAAATATTTTTGCCGATTTGACGAAATAAACACACCACTGCCATGAAAAGAAATCATATTGTTTTGACAACCATTCACGACACGGACGTTCTGGACGAATACTACAAAAACATTTCGACGCACGGAAAACTTCAGTCGACCAAAATCTGGGTGGTCGGCGACAAAAAAACGCCACTCGGCGTCGAAGCGAGATGTCTCAAACTTTCTGTCGACGGATTGGAAACCGAATACCTCGACATCGCCCGACAGGACGCGTGGGGCAAGAGATTTCCGGAACTGTATGCCAGAATTCCGTACAACAACGAAACGAGACGAAACATCGGATATTTGCACGCACTTGAAGACGGTTGTGAAATTCTGATTTCGATTGACGATGACAACTGGCCGACGACGGACGACTTTGTGGGATGCCACGGCGTGACGGGCACGACATGGAACGGAGAACTGATTTCAAACGCATCCGGCTACTACAACATCTGCACACACCTGACCTTTGACACGACTCGCCATATCTTTCCGAGAGGATATCCGTTCACCTTGCGCAACACGGAGCACGCGACACAGACGAGCATGGTGAAACCCGAACCGAGCACTCGCATCGGTGCAACGGCCGGCTTGTGGCTCGTGGATCCGGACGTCGACGCCACCACATGGCTGGCGGGCAAAATTTCAAGCATCTCTTTTTCCGGACCGGACACATCGGCGCTGCACGGAAAAACATGGAGTCCCGTCAACACTCAAAACACGAGTGTGGTCAGAGAACTCATTCCGGCGTTTTTCTGCATTCCCATGGGCTTCGACGTTCCGGTCGGAAAAATTCAACGATACGGAGATATCTGGGGCGGGTATTTTTTGCAAGCGGTTATGAGCGACACGAAATATGTCGTGGCGTTCGGCAGGCCTCTGGTCGATCATCGTCGCAATCCGCACAACTACATGGACGACCTGCGATACGAATTCTGGGGCATGATGCTGACCGACTGGATGGTCGGAATACTGAGAGAATGTAAACCGAAAGAAACAAGTGTCGTCGGAAAAATGAAAGAGCTGTCCGAGTTTTTGTCGCGAGAAGCGGTCGACAAACTGCCAGACTGGTGCGCGACGGAGGTGCGCGACTTCATGCGACAGACCGCCAAAAACATCATGCTGTGGTCGGAAGCGTGCGAAAAAATATTATCATTATGATTTTATATTTCGACATCTACATCGACGACACGCCACTCGAGCTTGCAAACGTCACGGCAAACCGAGACATTCGTTCGACGTGCCGACAATACGCCATGCCGAGAAAACTGGACATCGCGAAATATACCCTCGCGAGCTATGCACCGGTCGGATGGAGCAATGTGGTCATAAAATTTGACGCAAAAAATGAGCATGACGCGACCGAGTTTATGGCATATGCACGAGAGACGTTTCCCGGGGCGGACATTTCCAGACCGTGTTCGTCGGACTACCCGTCATACAAAAAAACTGTGGAAAAAATATGCGACATGGCGGACGAGTGGATTTTTTATGCGCCGAACAACGACCATCCGCTCATCGCAAGCGACCTCGCGCACTTGTATGCATTGCTCGACAAAGCAAAAAAATTTGCCGGAAAATACGAGTTTGTGTCCATCGTCTATTCGCATTTGAGCGAGTTTTTGAACGCGCCGATACCCGGTAGTCCGTTTTATGAAAAGTATTCGAGCGATTCAAAAATCATAGAGGACGACGAGACTGCCATCAGTTTCGTTCGGTTCAACGGCGACAACTCGTCGTGTCAAATCGTCAACCGAAACTTGCTTCGATATTGGTTTTGCTCGCACGATCTCGGCACCGCCCGCATTATTCGCGCCGAGGATGTG
>CAIXDB010000093.1 GCA_903918125.1 uncultured bacterium
ATAGAAGCGTATGTCGAAGGTCGACCGATACCTCGTTTTTCCAATTCTTTGACTAGCCCGGCTTCTGAGTATCGTGAAGGAGGTTCGGTTTGTTTTTCTTCGGTATTTATTTTTTCGATATCCAATTTTTCACCGACAGAAATTTTTGGCAACTCGATGTCTTCACCTTTGGAAGCCGGATCGCCCAGAAGCCAACCTTCATATGTGGTGCGTGAGCCGGTCGCGGAAAAATCCGGAATCATCTCAGCTTTGTTTTTTGCGCCGGTGTTGGCAGTGATTTTTGTTCGCAAAGTTTGCGCGTCTTTCATCTGTGACGAAAGTGTGCGGTGCCAAATCAGCGAGTAGAGTTTTTGCTGTTCGTCGTTGTGACCGGCTTTCTCAACCGCAATGTGTGTTGGGCGGATAGCTTCGTGAGCTTCCTGCGCGTTTTTACTTTTAGTGGCGTATGTGCGGAACTGCAAATATTCTTTGCCAAATTTTTTCTCGATAACACCACCGATTTCCGCCAAGGCTGTTTTGGAAAGTGTGGTCGAGTCGGTGCGCATGTAGGTGATCAGTCCGGCCTCGTAAAGTTTTTGGGCGATACCCATTGTGCGTGAAGGCGCGAAACCGAGTCGTGAGCTGGCGGTTTGCTGTAGAGAGGAAGTGATGAAAGGTGGCTTTGGAGATTTCTTGACTTGAGTTTCTTTTATATCAGTCACTTGCCAAGTTTTTTCTTTTTGACCTTTTTCAGCAGCAGCGACGATTCGTTCCATTTCTTTTTTGTCGGTCGGTTCAACTTCGCAAACAATAGCAAAAGGTTTTTGACTATTTTTGACATCAGCAGAAATAACCCAAAAAGCATGCGACTTAAAAGCGCGGATCTCACGTTCACGTTCCATTATTATTCGCAGAGCTGGCGATTGCGCGCGACCAGCCGAAAGGCCGTAACGTACTTTTTTCCAAATAAGTCCAGACAAGTCGTATCCAACCAAGCGGTCGAGGACTCGGCGAGCCTCCTGAGCTTTGCGCAAGTTTTGGTCGATTTCTCGCGGGTGTTTCAAAGCTTCCTCGATAGCTTCTTTTGTGATCTCGTGATAGCTGACACGTTTTATTTTGTCGTTAGCTTTGGTCTTTCTATTTGCTTTTGGAAAATCACCGCGGATCAGTTCCTCGATGTGCCAAGCGATAGCTTCACCTTCACGGTCGGGGTCAGTTGCGAGTAGTACCTCAGTCGCTTTTTTGGCCAAAGATTTTATTTCGGCTACTACAGCTTCTTTGCCTTTTGAAATTTCGTAGCGTGGAATAAAACCACCCTCAATGTCGATGGCGTTTTTATTGCTCTTTGGCAAATCGCGAATATGTCCAACAGAAGCTTTGACCGTGTACTCATCATTTAAGTACTTGGAAATAGTCTTGGCTTTGGCTGGTGATTCTACAATTAATAGTTTCATCGGTTTAAGTAGTATACCAGAAATAAATTTTTGGCAAGCTCATTAATTAACTTTTCGAAAATTTTTGTGTAAAAAAATGTTTAAAAAATGGATAAAAAAACGCCGCGTGTCAGGGTGACACACGGGCTTTGGTCTCGATCCACTTGCCAGGCCTTCTTAATTGAAAATCGGCATTTTCTTGTAACGGAATTCTGCCGGTACCACATAGTCATCTGTGATACGCTTGGCTTCGTTCGAAACCCAACCTTTGTCGATAGGTGATATTTCACTGCTTGCATTGGATGCTCTCACTGCTTCTTCCAAGCGGATTCGAATGGTCAGTAGCTCATGCTGTTTTGCCGCTCGCTCCCCATCTGAACAGTCGAAGAAGTTACGTATCCTTATTTCCGGCAACTTTGGGTGCAATATCGGACTTTTGTTGACGTTGTATAACTCCGCTTTCACCGCAACGAGAGTGACGGGGCAGTCCAACCAACGTTGTCTTATACCCGCACGCAGTTGCTCGGGGGTGTTGAGCCAGGCACGTTTTTTGGAAGAGCATCCGGTCAGGCCGCACAAGCAAGACACAAAGATGATTAGAGAAACCACGACGAGAAGATGAAAAATCCTTTTCATAAGATTCCTTCCCAGTAAGAGGTTTGAGGATTGAATAATACAAATTTCTAGTTATCAACATACTGTAGATTACGAAAAAGTCAATTTTTTTGCATAAAAAAACCGGGACACATGGTGTGCCCCGGCGGGAAAGTGCTAAGCGGTTGTGGTGCTTAGGAGGACTTGCCCTGGGTGCGGCCGGTGATGATCGCCTGGTAGCGGCTCTTCCAGCCGGCGATCGCGTGATCCGACTTCTTCTGGAGCTGGTTGATGTGGTCGAAGATCTCGCGAGCCTGCTTGTCCGTGACGTCGCCGTCGCTCAGCTTGTCCATCAGGCTGCGGAAGAGAGCGGCGTTGCGGGTGCCAAGCGACCGGTAGGTGAAGGTGAGCGTGCGCCGCATTTCGGTGACGCCGTTTTCACGCTTCTTGCGGCCGACGGAGATGACCTCCTTGAGCTTGGCGGGGTCGACGCCGTGGGCCTCGGCAGCTTTGGCGATATTCAAACCGCCTTCGCTGATCGCATCCATGGCCCGCAACATCTTGCCGCGGTTGACCTTGGACTCAATGTCCTTGATGTACCGGCGCGCGATGTTGGCCGGCAGATTGAGCATATCCGCGATGTCCTTCTTCGGGGCCTTGCGGTCCAAGAGCATCATGATGGTGTGCTCGGTGTCCTCCTGGGTTGGGGGCATCGAGCCGCCGGCGTTGGCCTTGTAGGCCATGGCGATGATCTCGGTTTCGCTTTCGAGATCGACGACCTCGACCTGGGTTTCCTTGGCGTCGTTCAGTTCGAGGGCAGCCTTGCGGTGGCGGCCATCGATGAGGGTGCCGTCCTTGGTGACCTTGATGAGGGGGAACTTCGTGCCGCTCTGCATGTGCTCGGCGAAATCCAAGCAGCGGTCTTCGTTGAGCTGCTTGCGGACGAACAGGTTCTCCCGGATTGCGGAAACGGCCATGGTAATGACGGGGTTGGGTTTGTTACCCATG
>CAIXDB010000094.1 GCA_903918125.1 uncultured bacterium
ACCGAGTGAGCTTCCTCCTTATCCACATTTGCATTTTTGTTAATTGGTTTTTCATTGACATTTCATTTAGGGGTGATATACTGGTCTTACATTCGGCGATTTGCCGCGGTCCAGCTCCCCACAAGGGAGCTGGAAACATTTTAACCGTACAATTTTCTAAAAGCATCTTGCACCCTTTTAAAATCCTCCTCATCTACCACACCCAACCGGGTGGATAGTCTCCTATAATCGATCGCTCTGATTTGATGCAGACAGATATACATCGAGACACCTTCTTGCTTGATTTCAACATACCAACTTCCCGCGTGAGGTTTTGTGGTGGTCGGTGCAACCAGGAAAAATCCGTGTGACAATTTCTTATAAATAATTCCCGGTCTGGTAAACAATCTGTGCTTTCCGTTCATTTCCGAACCAACATTTTCTCCAAAACTAATCCACCATAAATCCCTTTCCGCAACCAACGGAGCATCACTGGCAACATCGTTGAGTTTTTCTTTTATACCAATCCACTCCAAAAATTTTTTGATTGGATTTTTTTTGATCAAACTGAATCGAATTCCATATTCAACTCCCATTTCCGAGTCGGATATGTGTTGTTCGGCTTTTTCTACAGCAACTCTCAACGAGTCAAAGGTGCCAACACTTTCTATTTCACTACCGCTTTCATAATCTCTTTCAGCCACATCGAAAGTGTTTTTTGATTTTTCTTTTATGAAAATGTAATTATTTGCGCTCATATTTTTATATTATTTTAATATTTAAAACTCGTTTTCGGCTTCACGACGCCCGCCACTTCATCGGCGCGGAAACGCTTCCAGGACTTTTCGAGATGAAATGATTTTGTCCGGCTGTCGGCGTAGCGACCGATAAGATCGTCCACTAAACCGGCGTCGATTTTTGCGCCGTACACACCTTTCATTTCCTCAAGGTACACGATCATTTTGTTGCACCCCGCCATGGATTTTTCAAGCAGAGCGACACCACCTTCGAACGAGGCAAACCGCAAACTGTGCGCTTCGCCGATGAAGAGTGGCACAGACATGGCGCAGTTGATCATATTTTCTAGAAAGTCATATTTCAGTTTCGCCAGTTTCGGCTTGATATCTTTAACGATAATGACCACACACTCAAGCGTTTTCTGGTAAATATCCAAATCGCGAAAACTGCGCACCGGCTTTTTCGAAGTGAATTGTTTAAAATTTTTTTGGTTTTGATAGTATGTCATGAAAGTATTGGGATAATTTTTAATTCATTCGTTCTCGGCACCTCGACGACTTCGCCCGAGCGATAGTGAATGCGCCGTTTTTTCTTTGTGTCGGCAATTTTCTTGACAACGTGAAGCGGATAAAACTGGTAATAATCTTTTTCGTCAAACCATGCGCAGACAAAATTAAAAATGCGCAAACCGGTCAAGCGCGACATGGCGAGCGCATACCAGGTCAGTTGTTCAATCGGCTTTTCCTTTGACGCGTTCGGCTTGTAGTCGAGCAAATGGATTTGTCCGTTGCGAATTTGGACAAAGTCAATATGCCCCGTCAACAACTTCGGCATTTTTCTCATATTTTTATCACCCTTGACTTCAATCAAACCGTTTTCCGTTATCTTGAATTTTAATTCGTTTTCCATGTGCTCGACATCCTCGCGTCTGATATACACCGGCACCTCCGTCGCCACCGTACACGAGTCGTTCGCCAACATGAACCTCTGCAATTCCTCGTGACGTTGTTTGTTGTCCGGTATCGACTGCAGAACAAACGCCGTCAGCCGATTGGCGTAGTTGAACTTCGAGCGCACCACCATATCCGCCTTGTCGAACTTGCTGCGAATTTCCGACATGCGCTCGCCGTCCTGAAAATACTGATGCGGAGTTTCTGCGGAAATGTTGTCGAGGTACGCTTTGAGTGGCGACAAGATGCGGTTTTTGAATTCGTCAAGCATGAGAATCGTTTTCGCTCGATGATATCGAAAGCGATACAACTGCCGGTGCGCCATGGTCGTCACTTCGACCGTGTCGCGCGGACCGAACAATTTAATGGCATACGGTCGGAGTCGCTCGTATCGGCAGAGCGATTTGTATTCGTTAATCCAATCTGAAATGGTTGCCGGCTCGGGCGCAACGCCGAATTTCTTGGCGATTATTTTTGACGTGTCCTCCAGCGTCAGCCCGAGATTGTAGTAACTCATCGCCTCAATAATGATGTGCAGAGGAAAATGTTTGCCTTTGATATCCTGCGCCGTGAAGGTACGCCCGCATCCGAAGTTGCGACACAAATACAACTGCACCGTCTGGTTTTTATTCTTTCGCACGCCGCGTTTGACGAAGTTATCGGACAAACAGTACGGACAGAGGTCTGCTGGTCGAGCATTTCGCACCGGTTCCAGTGTAGCCTCTTGCTCCGGTTTTTCCACCGATGTATTATTTTCAACATGATTAATACCAACATTGTCGACTCTTATATTCTTGGGGGAATAGTTCTTATTATTATTCTTGTCGCCCTCCTTGCCAAACGAGAAAAATAGACCGGTTATTTTGTGCCAGATTTTCTGTATCTTATTTTGTTGTATTGTTGGATGTAACATTTTCATTTTATTATGGCTTCGGCCTCCGAGATTCCTCGCTCATCGCGAGGTTTCGTTTTTAATTAACAAATTGCCATTATTATCCCTCACCGTATCACGACTTCCACCACTCAAAATCTCACGAGTTTCGGAATTTTTGGCACCTTCGGGGCTATTCGTGATATAACGTCCCGCTTCCGATGTTGCTCGTGTCTTTGACAGCGTGTCCCATACATTTCCTAATTTTTTCCAAATTTTTTGCGAAAATTTTTCTCCGGCAACCTCCTGATTCGGTAAAACTTTCGGCGCCAACCGCGCCAAATACGGATGGTTCGCCGTGGTGCGGATGACCCGACCAGATCGCGTGCGGAGTTCAAAGACCTGTTTAACTCCCATGTCGAGCAAATGGTTCACGCGGTGATATTCCACAAAACCCTTTGTTTCATTGAGGGAAAGCACCTCGTCGCCCTCCAAGATGGAATCCATGCGGACGGTGAGGTAGTCATACTCCCCCATGCCGACGTTGCCGTCCGTTGAATCATCCGCTCCCAACGTTGTCGTGCCCTTACCCTTGCGTCGTCGTCGAATCGGCAACTCGGTGTCACCGGTCACGCACAACCCTTCGATGTCCAACGCCGCGTTCGGCGAGTTCGTACCCACCCCAACCTGGTCGGCAAAATAGGATTTGCCTGACACACTTAATTTTTGGGAGGGACTCGTCGTCCCGATGCCGACGTTGCCGCTCGCTCCTAAAATTGTGACTTTTGCAGTAATTGCACCACTAGCAACACCACCATCTTTGGTGAAAAATTGGAAATTGCCTGAATATAGTCCGTTATCAACTACGCCGAAACGAGC
>CAIXDB010000095.1 GCA_903918125.1 uncultured bacterium
CCTTCTACTATGGTGTGTTTGAATACCCGGAAGGCAGTGGCGAGTGGTATACCGGCAAGCATACACCGATTATTACCCAGTCATTATTCGAGGCAGTGCAGGAAAAAATCAAGGTGGAGAAAAAGAAAGCATATGGCAGAGAATTCGCTTTCACCCGTATGCTCCATTGCGCATATTGTGAGAGTGGTATCACGGCAGAAGAAAAGATCAAAGAATTGAAGGATGGCGGCTCGAACGCTCATGTATACTATCGATGTACTAAGGTGAAAAATCGAGACTGCCCAAATGAGTCAGTAAAAGAAAGCATACTCGTAGATGAGATGCTACCCATTATTGACAAGATGAGCTTGGACAAGAGTGAGTTGAAACAAAAACTACAAGAAGAAGTGGCTCGATATGCACTCTTCCAGACAGGAGTGCTCGGAGTAGATTTGAAGCAATCAAAAAAACACAAAGACATCAGTATTAAAGTATTTGCGAAGCACATGCTCAAACACGGAACGATGTTACAAAAACGTGAAGTGCTCAGTTGTATCAAGAGCAGAATACTGCTCAAAGACAAGAAATTATTTGTGGAGGAAAAATAATGTAAAATATACACACAAAAAAACAGAGAAAAATCTCTGCTTTTTGTGTTCGATTCTCGGAAACCTCGATGATTTTGAAACCAGAAATCTGGCTCAATATATGATGCCTCCGCATCGACCTTGGTTGTGCGGAATGCGAGAATCGGACTCGCGTCTGTCGCTTGGGAAGCGACCGTCATACCACTAAACTAATTCCGCGAAGGAAAATTATATCACGTTATGTTGGTTGTATGGTATAATTTCTACATGTCGCAATTTTTACAAAATTTCATTGCGTTTCTCGTCATCTTTTTTGTCATTTGTTTTTTGGTTGACCGATACCTGCGCGCGGATGGATATCGCGGACAGCTGTCCGACCATTTTGACGGCAAGCGTTTCCACAATTTTCTCGAGTTTACATCACGTACCGATATTCGTGCCGAGAAATCATTCAAAGGTCTGCATTTCTTTTTTCACAAAATGTTTTACACGCATTGGCACAAGCGAGCGTTGCCACACGGCACGACCAAGCCAGCCGAACGAGTTCTCGGCGCGGAAATTGTGGTGACGTTTGTGAACCACGCCACGGTGCTCATCCAAACCGAAGGTCTGAATATCTTGACCGACCCGGTCTGGTCGCATCGCGTCAGCCCGTTTCCTTTTCTCGGACCGGCGCGGTACATGGATCCGGGTGTGACGTTCGCTGACCTTCCGCACATCGACTTGATTCTCCTCTCGCACAACCACTACGACCACATGGATATTCACGCGCTTCGACGTATCACCCGTCGCGACAAGTCGGCGGTGTACACGACACTCGGTAACAAAAAATATCTCGCCTCGCGCAAAATTTGGAACGCGATCGAAATGGATTGGGGACAGTCGCGCAAATTTTCGGATGAAGTCGCGGTCGACTGCGTGCCGGCGCAACATTTTTCCTCGCGGGCGCTGTCCGACCGTAACGTCGCGCTCTGGGCCGGGTTTGTTCTGCACACTCCGCACGGCGACATTTACTTTGCCGCGGATACCGGCTACGGACCGTTCATTTCGAACATTCAGAAAAAATATCCGGACGGTTTTCGGCTGGCATTCTTGCCCATCGGTGCGTACGAACCGCGATGGTTCATGCATACCGTGCACATGAGTCCGGACGACGCGCTCATGATGTACACCGATCTCGGTGTGAAGCAGGCGATGGCGATACATTGCGGGACATTCGATCTCGGTATTGACGGACAGGACGACCCG
>CAIXDB010000096.1 GCA_903918125.1 uncultured bacterium
GAACTGTATCGATAGAACACATCACCTTTTTTCAGACTTCTAACAACATCATCAAATATTCTTTTTGTTCCATCTTTGCCCTCGAGAAATCTAATTTTCGGTCTTTTTTCGCTACTGGAATAGGCGTCTTCCAAATCTGGGAGAGTTTCAAAAAAATCAGCCTTCAAGTCATCAAACATGGTCTCTAGACGATTCGGCGGTTCAGCCCCGTATACAACACTTTTGTGTTTCTGAGTTTCGGTAATGAGTTTCTTATCCAATAGAGAGGGAATGGCCTTGTAAATCAACGGTCTGTGTATGGAGGTTTTCTCGGATATTTGGGAGATGGTGGACGTACCCATGTCCAAAAGAGCCAAATAAATGGCACTTTCGTTTTTAGTCAGGCCTAATTTTATTAAAATTTGGTTTTTGTCCATATTTAATTTGTTAAACTCGTAATTCTATATTACAGGTAATATATCATAATCCATATTAAAATGCAAGCATTTTTAACACTATTTATTAAATATGTAACATATAGTTACATATCTTACGAGAATAAAAGAGCTGAGAATATGGAGTTTCCACCAAGGTCCAATATATTATTACAAAAAGATAATGCTTTTTAAGCAGTGTCAATTATTGAGGTATATAGTATCTCCAGAAAAAGAACAGCACCTTGAAAGGAGGTAGCGACAATGACTGCTCAGACGCTTGGAATGAAGTACGCCCCCGCAAAAACTGAACGCGAAACGGGTGTGAAAAACCGCCGAGTCTCGGGCGGGCTCTTCAACCCGCAATTTGTTGACAAGAAGAGACAAGTGGTGGCTGGAGGATGCGGCACCTACATCACCGCAACCAAATCTCACTTTGTACTCCGAATCAAAATCGGAGACAAAGAACACGAGGTCTGGACCGAATGGGTGTTCAAGGAACTTCTGAACATCAACCGGCTGACTCCAAAAGTGAGAGACAGAATCACAGCGACCATGCCGAGAGAAGTAGAAGTGTCTGAACAAGAAGGTCCACTCGGCACACAATACTACATGTTGGACAGAAACTCAGCTGCCGACTGGGCAAAACAAGTCGCCTGATCGAAGCAAACCGGCGGGAGACACACTCCCGCCATCCGTCGCAAGGTGTAACCTTGCCCGATGAGTCCAAGAGGACGAAACGGAAGTTCTTTGAAAAGGAGACTAGACGATGAAAGTAGCGATGATCTCGTACAACACATTCGTGAAAGGTGAGAGTAACGGATGGAAAAACAACGGCGACAACAGCGTCCTTCTTCTCCAAAACGAAGACGGCAAAAAATGGGGCCGTCGGCAAGTGCTCATCATGGATGAGGCTGACGGATCCAAAGAAATTTGGAACAGAGAAACCAGGCAAGCCGCCAACCCACTCTGGGACGAGCTCAAAAAAGCACTCCCCACAGTCGAGAAAGTGCTCATCTATGTGGGCGACAGAGCCGAACTGATGATCGAACTGGCCACAAGTGGCGGCTTAACACCTGACCGTGCCATCTTCGTCATGTGCGACTGCAACATGGGCAGAAAGATGGACATGATTCGGAGCCGCGGGTTCTCTTCGTCGAAAGTCATCGAGTGCGAATGCGGAGGTCATGGAGAAATGAACTCCATCTACTACAAAATCCTCCTCAAAGGACTTCTGCCGAGCTAGCCTGCCAGTAACTCTTAGCCGAGTAATCCTTCGGGAAAACTCGGCTTCTCTCTTCGTTAAATATTGACTGTAGTAGATATATATGATATGATTATTTATGGAAGTTCAATACAAAGGAGATATAAAATGAACACCGAAACGCGACCGGTACGCATTCACCTCGCAATGGAAGACAGCCCTCTCCCCAGAGCAATCAAACAAGTTCTGCCGATGCTTGGGGACGAATCATCTCACGTCTACGTGGAAGATCCTCGCGAAGCAGACCTCGTTGTCTGTACCGACATCAGAAAAGTCGAAGGGTTTTACAAGAAGGATCAACTCTACGCTGTCATCAACATGCCAGGGCAAAAAATACCGACACTGCCGAGTAACTGTGTCGTCGTTAATCCTGACAATCTACTTATCGGTCTGATCGAAATCATCGGTAAGACTCGGGATGAGTTGGTGCCGATCGTTTCGACACGAATTGTTCCGGAGATGAAACTCGTTTCTCGTACGGACGCACTGCGTATTCTCGTGATCGACGATACGCCAAGACATCTCGAGAGCGCTTTTCTTGGTCTAGGAGCGTACAACCTCGCTGCGGTAAACGGATACGAGGACGCTATGAATGTTCTCGCACTCGAAAAGTTCGATGTGGTGCTGATCGACTTGCATCTCCCGATGTCCTCAAAGACAATGGGAGATAAATTCAAACTCGGCGAGCTCGTTCCGTACAGAGTCCTGCTCATGCTGGAGGCGGCACGAAATGGTGCAAAGCATGTGGCAGTTGTCACAGACCTCAGCCATCACGACGATCCGTTCTCCGCAGCGTTTGACCACTACTCGCGGTATCCGGTGAAAATCGAAAACGCAAAGGTGGTTATGATGCACGCTCCGATGAATCAGGACGGTAGCAAGGATTGGGTGACCGCGCTCGATCGACTCATGAAGGAGTAGCTACTCTCAACAAAATGCAGAAATTATTCTGCGAAAGACCTGATATGTCTTTGGAAACTATTCAAGCTCGAGGAAACTCGGGCTTTTTTTCATTTAAGATTTTCACAAATAATTTAAATGTGAAGATTTACAAAAACATACGACGATTTGACAAATTTCCGGCGTGTATGATACTATATATAGGTATTGGAAAGCCGGCTCGCGCCGAGCCATTTTTTTACCAAATTCTGCAAAAGTCTGGTAGAATCAAGAAAATAATCATTTACAATTAACCCTACAAACATGTTGGATTTAAAAACAATCAATTCGGTCCTTGCTCAGCTCGAGGAGGAACGCGGTATTCCAAAGGAAAAAATCATCGAGGCAATCGAGCTTGCATTGGCGACTGCGTACAAGAAAGAGTATGGTAAAAAAGGCCAGATTATTCGCGCCACATTTGACATGAATTCCGGTAAAACGGATATGTTCCAAGTCAAAATCGTCGTCGATGAATCGACTGTCTTCATGACCGAGGACGAGCTCGACGAATACGATGCCAACCACGCGAGCGACACGCCCGAAGAAGCGGCTGCCGAACCGGAAAAAGAACTGTACAATTCCGAAAAGCATATTTTGCTCGCCGATGCAAAGCGTATCAAAAAAGACGCCAAGCTTGGCGAGGAGCTCGTCTTCCCGCTCGATAACGAGGAGGATTACGGTCGCATCGCCGCTCAAACCGCCAAGCAAGTGATCATGCAAAAAATCCGCGAGGCGGAGAAGGTGTCCATCATGCAACAATACGGCGCCCGCGAAGGTGAAATCGTCTCCGGCACCGTCCAGCGCATGGAGCGTGGCAATATTTTCATCGACATGGGTCGTGCGCCTGCCATTTTGCCGTACGAGGAGCAGATTCCCGGCGAGCGTTTCGGCCAAGGCGAGCGCATCCGAGCGTATTTGTATCGCGTTGAGGATTCCGGCAAGGGCGTATTCTTGCGCTTGTCGCGTTCACATCCGAAATTCTTGGAGGAACTGTTCAAAACCGAGGCACCAGAAATCGCCAACGGCACGGTGGTGGTGAAATCCATCGCTCGCGAGGCCGGAAGTCGCACAAAAATCGCCGTTGCGTCGAACGATCCGCATATCGACCCCGTCGGTTCGATGGTTGGTCAGCGCGGTGTGCGAGTGTCGACGGTTATGTCGGAGCTTGGCGGTGAGAAAATAGACATCATCGAGTGGTCGGAGGATCCGAAGAAATTTATCGAGGAGGCACTTTCGCCTGCAAAGATTTTATCGATTGATATAAACGAGGCGGAGAAACAAGCCATTGTGAAAGTTGCGGAGGACCAACAGTCGCTTGCCATCGGCAAGGGTGGGCAGAATGTGCGACTGGCTGCGAAGCTGACCGGGTGGAAGATTGATATTCAGTCATCCGCGCCGGTGATACAAAGTCCTGTTGCGACAGAGGAGGATTCTGAATAAATTACAAAAATCTCTTACTCGGTCACGTTCTTTTTGGAGCACGGAATATTCTCGTGGTCGAGAATTTCCTCGCTCTCGTCGCTCAGGAAAATAATCTCCTCGGCGTGTGCCACGCACGCCTGCGTCGTTATTTTCCAAGCTCCTGCGAGAGTCTCCAAAA
>CAIXDB010000097.1 GCA_903918125.1 uncultured bacterium
GGAGATGCCGTTGTTCGACAACTTAGTTGTCTTGTTGAACTTCGGGAAACATACGAGGATGGAAACTATTTGATTGTCGGTCATGGAACAGCTCTACGAATCCTTCTTGAGTCTGTAGGTAGGGGCGGACAAATTACACGAGACGATGCAGTTAAGATTGAGTGGTAAGAGTATGTCAACTGGCGGTGCATATGTGCTGCCAGTTTTAATTGTACAAAAAGTAGAATTTATGGTACTTTAAAAAAATGAATTTTCATATCATCACATTGTTTCCGCAAAGTTTCGACTCGTACATTGGCGAGTCGATTATTTCGCGTGCCATCGAGGACAAGAAAATCAACGTCGCGTTCTACAATCCGCGTGATTTTTCGGACAACACATTTCGACACATCGACCAGAAACCGTACTCGGGTGGTCCGGGCATGGTCATACAAGCCGAGCCGGTGATAAAAGCCATTGAAAAAGTGTTGAAGACGATTGAATCAAGAGATAGAAAAAATGCGAAGAAAGCGTCAAGGGGAACCCTTGACATGAAGTCAAAGACAAAAATTGTCTGGCTCAGTCCGGGTGGAAAACAGTTCGACACGGACTATGCAAAAAAGGTGGCGCAGAAATTCACCGATATTATATTTATTTGCGGGCGATATGAAGGCATCGACGCTCGGGTCAAAAAAGTGTTCAAAACGGAAGACGTTTCCGTCGGACCGTACGTGTTGACCGGCGGGGAATTGCCGGCAATGATCATGCTCGACTGCATTTCGCGACAAGTGGAAGGTGTGCTTGGGAATTTCAACTCGCTCGAGGAATCGCGCGTTTCGTCGCACGATGTCTACACTCGTCCAGAAGTGCTTGAATATGCCGGGAAAAAATATCGCGTGCCGAAGGTCCTCCTCTCCGGCGATCACAAAAAAATCGAGGAATGGCGCATGAAACGGAAATAATTTTCACAATCTCATGTACCATTCATAGTAGCTTGTTACAATAAAACTATGAACATCAAAAAATATGGACATTGTTGTTTGCTTATCGACACCGGCAGTGTGAGAATACTGACCGACCCGGGAATGTTTTCGACGACACAGAACGAAGCGCGCGACGTGGACGTCATTTTGATTACACACGAGCACGCCGACCATTTGCACGTCGATTCGGTCAAGGAAATTTTGAAACATAATCCGAAAGCGATTGTTGTGACGAACACGGCAGTCGGGAACATTCTCGAAAAAGAGGGAATTGTCAATAATAATATGTTGCGAAAAGTCGGCGATGGAGAAAAGACGGATGTGAACGGCGTCGTGCTCGAAGGTTTTGGCACGAAACACGCGGAGATTTACGAACAGCTCGGTCAGGTTGAAAACACCGGGTATTTTATCGACAACAAACTTTTCTACCCCGGTGATGCGTTTTACGATCCGAAACGTCCGGTGGATATCCTCGCTCTGCCAGTGGCTGGTCCATGGATGAAAATAGGCGAGGCCATTCGCTACGCACTTGCGCTCAAACCGCGCACGGCGTTTCCCGTCCACGACGCCGTGCTGGCAAACCCCGGCATGTCCGGCATGTGGTTTACCAAAATTTTCTCCGAGCAGGGTATCGCATACGTACAACTCAACGCCAGCGAGACGAAGGAGTTTTAAAATTTGTCCTCCCTTGACGTCTAGGGCTAAAAGAGTAATCTGGCGGAAGAAGTACAAACTCTGTCCCGTGACGAAAGCTCGGGGCATAACCCAAAGGAGGCCTATCATGGCCACGAAAGACAACGCAAACGTACCGGAAGTCGCGCCAATGTCGCCCTTCCACATTCTTTTCAGCAATGACATTGTTCCAAAGGAAAACTGGAATGATTGGCTTAAACTGTGGTTCGAAGCTCGGACCCTGTCGCAATATATCAGTCGGCTTCATTGCGGCTTTGATGCCTCGATGGAATGGAATCGGTGGAACCGCGAAAAGGAATACGATGAGATCGATCGCTTGATTTTCTATTTCTGGGTGGCGGAGGGTTGGAGGGATACTGATCTTCTCTGTAAGCCCGGCGACCGGAACGAGAAATACCATCTTGGTTATGATAAGGATGGTAGGCGTATCGACAAAGACATGTCTGAAGTACGCCAGATGATTTCGAGCAAGGCATTCGAAATGCTCTGTTCGAACCTTTTCAACACGGATACAAGCCTTCCGGCGAGAGTTGGTCGCGACGAGGATTTCCACCCTGTGTGGTATGTTGTCACGAGCGAGAGACTTTTTCCACACGTGAAGTCTTTTTTCCGGGTTCAGGAGCAATACGCTTTTCATCCCGGAGAAAATCTTATTATGCCAAATCTTCGCCGATCCGGTTGTTTGAGTGGCATCTCCAACAACGAGAAAGTGGCTGTGGAGTTTCTCTTGAACTTGGCGCGGTTTATCTGGCGCTGGGGTCCCGGACAGACACCCTATTTTGGAGAGCGTGAGGATGCTAAACGGCAGGCGTGGGAAACTTCGGTCAAGATCAAACGTGACCGGCTCGATGAGGCCAAACCTTGGATGATTGAGGTTTTGGACCAGCTTGGTCGTTTGGACATTTTGCGGGAGTGGCTCCTCAAACTCGATAAGCCGTGCCTCACCAAACTCAAAGAAATCGCTTTTCGCAACAAGCTGTATAAGTATGAGCGGGACGAGGAGCGGAATGTCGAGACGCTTGACGAGGCTTGCTTTCTGGACTCGAAGGCAGCGTGGCTTCTGAAAGAGTACGAAGTCAAAAAGAAGGAGAGTGATCGGCTTTCCAAAATCCGCGAAGCAAAGCGGAAGAAGACCGAGCTCGATCGGACCATCGCAGATCTTTCCGGCAAGAAGTAGTGAACAGGGCGGGGCTTACAAGTTCCGCCCATTTTGTTATACTATTTTCATATCCGTTAAATCAAAACTTGTATGAAAACAATCAAAGTTGCCATTAATGGCGGGGGGAGAATCGGGCGAGCGTTTTTCAGGATTGCGCACACGCGCGAGGATGTGGATGTCGTGGCGATCAACGACCTCGGAAACATAGACAACATCGCCTACCTTTTGAAATACGACACTGCGTATGGGCAGAAATTTCAGTCGGTCATTGTTTCGCCGGACAAGAAAAAAATAATCGTTGACGGCAAGGAAGTACAGTTCCTGTCGGAAAAAGATCCGGCGATGTTACCGTGGAAGAGTTTGGGTATCGACGTGGTGGTGGAATCGACCGGCTTCTTCACATCGTTTGAAAAAGCTCGCGCGCATGTCACGGCTGGTGCGAAAAAGGTGGTCATCACCGCGCCGGCAAAGGACAACGCGAGCGCGGCCGACGAAGGCACGGTGCTCATGGGCATCAACGAAGACAAACTCTCGACCTGCTCGATCACCTCGAACGCATCGTGCACCACGAACGCAGGCAGTCCCTTGATTCAGATTTTGAAAGAAAAAATCGGCATCGAAAAAGCGATTCTCAACACTGTGCACGGATACACGGCGAGCCAGGGAATCGTTGACGGGCCAGCGAGTAAGGATTTCAAGGAGGGTCGTGCGGCGGCGCAAAACATTGTGCCGACCTCGACTGGTGCGGCTATTGCGGTGACAAAAGTCATCACCGATCTCGCGGGCAAGTTCGACGGCATTTCCATCCGCGTGCCGGTTATCGCGGGCTCAATAGTGGATGTGACGTTCATCGCCTCGCGACCGACGACGCGCGACGAAGTGAACGATATTTTGAAAAAAGCGGCTGGCGAGGAACGCTGGGCGAAAGTGTTCTCAGTTACCGAAGACCCGATTGTTTCCTCTGACATTCTCGGCTCGCGTTTCGCATCCATCGCCGACCTCGGCCTGACTCGCGTCGTGGACGGCAACTTGGTGAAAGTCATGGCGTGGTACGACAACGAAATGGGGTACACCTACGCGCTCATGGAGCATGTAGTAAAGACCGCGAGCTACTTGTAAAAATTTCGGTATTTAAAAATATGATTATCTATATTGCATCAGATCACGCCGGGTTTGAAATGAAGCGCGGGCTCATCGCGCATTTGTCGCAGAGCGGGCATCACGTGTATGACTGCGGACCGGAAACGTACGACCCAGCGGACGATTATCCGGACTACATTTCTCGCGCGGCGCATTATGTGTCGGAGAAGTCGCAAGACATCGAGGTGTTCGGCATCGTGCTCGGCTGGTCGGGACAAGGCGAGGCGATTGTTGCCAACCGTTTTCCCGGCGTGCGCTGTGTGGTCTACTACGGTGGCACGAAATACGTCCTGACACTCTCGCGCGAACACAATGACGCGAATGTTTTATCGCTCGGCGCGCATTTTATTACCACGCAGGAAGCGACGGTCGCCGTTGACCTCTGGCTCGGCACGAAATTTTCCGGCGAGGCGCGACATGTTCGGCGTTTGAAGAAAATCGATAATTTAAAAATTTAAGTACGTGAAAGTGTCAAAGACTGCCTTTGACACGTAAATACAAAAACATGACACAAGTATTGCCGGCGATAATTCCAAAAAGCAAAACGCAACTCGAAGAAGAGATGAATCGAGTAGCGGGTTTTGCACGACTGGTGCAGGTGGACATTGCCGACGGGACGTTTGCACCTGTCAAAACGTGGCCGTACAATGGCCAGGATACGGACTTTTTTGAGGAGCTTAAACGCGAAGACGCTGGCTGGCCGAAATGGGAGAGCGTTGACGTCGAGCTGCACCTGATGGTCGGCAGGCCGGAGGACATGCTCCTCGACTGGATTCACACCGGTGTGGTCAGTGTGGTCGCGCATATCGAGGCGACGGAAAATTTTCAACACATCATCGACACGTGTCACGAATACAGCGTCGCGGTGGGAATCGCACTCAAACCTTCGACGGACATCGCGCTCATCGCACCTTTTGCGTCGCACGTCGACTTCATACAAGTCATGGGCAATGATAATATCGGACATCACGGCGTGGCACTCGAAAATATCGCGGTAGAAAAAATAAAAACATTGCACGAACTCTACCCGGAACGTATAATTAGCATCGATATCGGCGTGACAGAAGACACGGCGCGGACACTCGTTGATGCAGGTGCATCGAAACTCATCGTCGGCTCGGCGATACTGGACGCACACAACCCGCGAGAAGTGTTTGAAAGTTTGTCATCATAAACATATGTCCTTAAAATTTAAAAAATGGATTAAAATTATACTAGCTACAGCAGGTTTATTTATTTTTGTGATATTTTTATTTAACATTTACACATATTTTTTTACAGTTCATGACTATACTTCTTGTATAAAAGCAGGAGGGGAAAGTGGGCAAATTAATGGTGATAACTCCGTTTGCTTTGACTCAAATGGGAAACCATTTTTTCTTCATGCCATACCAATATTACCATAAAATCATGATCAACAATCTCACAGATGAAAAAATAAAATTCATGACGGAGAAGGCGCGGGACATTCGCGTGTCCATTATCGAAATGCTCGTGGCGGCCGGCTCGGGACATTCCGCGGGACCGCTTGGCATGGCGGACGTGTTCACCGCGCTCTATTTTCACATCCTCAAACACGACCCGAAAACGCCGGAATGGCCGGGACGCGACCGACTCATCCTGTCGAACGGTCACATCTGTCCGGTGCTGTATGCGACCATGGCGCACGTCGGATATTTTCCGGTTGATGAGCTTTTGACGCTTCGCAAATTCAAGTCCCGCTTGCAAGGTCACCCGCATCGCGACTTTTTGCCGATGCTCGAAACGAGTTCGGGACCCTTGGGCGCCGGGCTTTCGCAGGCCGTCGGCATGGCGCTCGGCGACCGCATGGATCGCGGCGTGACGTCCGGCAGGTTTTTCTATTGTCTCATGGGCGACGGCGAGCTCGACGAGGGACAAAACTGGGAGGCGGCGATGCTCGCATCAAAGGAGAAACTCGGCAACCTCATCGCTATCGTCGACCGCAACAACATCCAAATCGACGGCTACACCGAGGACGTCATGCCGCTCAACTCTGTCACGCACAAATTCGAAAGTTTTGGTTGGCACGTCGAGGAGATTGACGGACACAACTTTTCGGAAATTATCGCCGCAGTCGGGCGTGCACAGGCAGTCTTCGACGCCCCAAGCATGATTGTGGCGCGAACCATTCCCGGCAAAGGCGTGTCGTTCATGGAGCGCGACTACAAATGGCACGGTAACCCGCCCGGCACGGAAATCCCCGGAGAACCGCCGGCAAAGGAACAAGCGGCGATAGCACTCCGCGAGTTGCGAACATTGGGAGGACAGATAACAAGTGAACATGAATAATAAAAAATATGGAACCAACAAAATATAAAAAAATAATTATTTCTCTCGTTTTTGG
The DNA here is from genome assembly GCA_903918125.1 of uncultured bacterium. Next base: position 6,320 of record CAIXDB010000097.1, read on the forward strand.
ATTTGCATTTCCTTTAGCACTTTGGTTTCCTCTTGGAGGATTGATACAGGTTGAGTGGGATAATTATACTTTAGAAAGTTTAATATTACTTGTAATTTTTATTATTTTCTTTGTGAGTTATTTTTGGTTAGTGCATAAATATAGAAAATTTATTTCCATATTATATTTTATATTGGGTGTTTTTAGCACAATAACTTTCATTTTGTTTGCTCTAAATCACAATTGGTTTTAAAATATCATGCTTAACGAATCACAAAAACTGAACCCGAAATTGTGGAACAAGAATGTCGAGCAAGTGCCGATACGAAACGGTTTCGGTGAGGGTTTGGTGCTCGCGGGCGATGCAAACCCGGACGTGGTGGCGCTGTGTGCGGACTTGGTTGAGTCGACGCGCATGGACGCATTTCAGAAAAAATTCCCCGAGCGTTTCATTGACGTCGGCGTGGCGGAGCAGAATCTTGCATCGACAGCATCCGGTCTCGCGGCAATGGGAAAAATTCCGTTTATCTCGAGCTATGCAATGTTTTCACCGGGCAGAAACTGGGAGCAGATTCGCACGACCATCGCCTACAACAATCGCGCGGTAATCATTGCCGGCTCGCACGCGGGTGTCAGTGTCGGTCCGGACGGCGGGACACACCAGGCAATCGAGGACATTGCGCTCATGCGAGTCCTTCCGCGCATGACTGTCATCTCGCCGTGCGACGCTATCGAGGCGCGCAAGGCGACTCTCGCCTCAATCGACTCGACCACGCCCGTCTACATTCGCCTCTCGCGCGAAAAATCTCCAATCATCACGACCGACGACACGCCGTTTGAAATCGGAAAAGCGCAACTGTATTACGGCAGTATGGGAGACAAAGCTGACGTGGGGATTATCGCGACCGGAGCACTTGTCCATCGCGCACTGAAAGTTGCCGAGCAGCTGAAGCGCGACGGCATTTCGGCAAAAGTGCTCAACGTCGCCACCATCAAACCGCTCGACGTCGAAGCTGTTACGGCACTGGCTCACGAGTGTGGCGCAATCGTCACCGTCGAGGAACATCAAATCGCCGGCGGTCTCGGAGGTGCTGTCGCAGAGTGCCTCGCCGAGTTACTGCCAACCCCTATCGAATTCATCGGCGTGCACGACCAGTTTGGTCAGTCCGGTACGACCGCGGAACTTCTCGAGCACTACGGCATGGGCGAGTTGCACATTCTCGCAGCTGCGAAAAAAGTAGTAGGAAGAAAAAGTCTGTAACAAAAAAAGATGGGCATCATCCTCGCGAGGATGATGCCCATCTTTTTTAAATTTTCTTCAAAACATAATCCGCCGGAGCATTTTTTAGATATTCTTGGAGTTTGTCAGCAGTGAGCAGACCTTTCTGCGCGCCGATTTGTTGGACGACAGACATTGAGTTCACCGGTCCCCAGGTGAGCGCTTCATCGAGCGACTTGCCCATTGCCAGGCACGCGACAACGGTCGAGAAAAATGCGTCGCCTGCACCGGTGCGTTCGACCGGATCGTGCGGATAGACGGGAATGAAAAAGAAATCGTCGGCAGAAACGGTCGTGTCCAATCCGTACGCGCCGTCAATACCGTCGGTCACGAGTACTACTTTCGGTCCGAGTTTCGAGAGACCGGTCATCAACACTTTCACGTCGCGACTCGATAACCCAAGAATTCTCTGTGCTTCCTCGACGTTACAACACATGGCATGAGCGCGACTATATATATGTGCGAGTTTTTCTGCGCCCTGTTTGATATCAAAAATCCCGGGTTGAAAAGCAAGTTTGACGGACGGATTTTGGTCGAGGTACTGTGCGATGTCTTCGTACAAATGAAATGAATTTTCGCCGAGCGAGCTGACGTACAGCCATTTCGGCGCGTCGTCACCCTGCGGAATGCCGTCGAGCGTGTATGCGTATTTTTCGTGTTTGATTAAAATGGTGCGGTCGACGTCGTACCAAAGCACGTAGTGGTAGTTGGTTTTCATTCTGGAAGCGACTCGCACCAGGTCGGTCGCAACATTGTTTGATGTAAATTCCGCAACGCAATCGCGTCCGTTTTGATCATCGCCAACGTACGTCAAAATTCCCGATGCAAGTCCGAGTCGCGATACCGACACCGTCGCGTTGGCAGCGTTTCCCACCGCGTTGCAGACGGTCACTGACTCGTACGGAACTTTGTCGCCGTAGCGCACTGCAAGTTTGCAATTTTTTTTGTCCGCGTCGCACAACAACTCTGCGTCGGTCAATCTGATAAAAGCATCGATAACTGTGTCGCCAATGGCGAGAACATCTAATTTTTTCATAGTCGAATTATACCTATTTAAGAAAATAAAAACAAAGCGGACCTCGGCGCGTAGCGGAGGTCCTATCGAAATGCACTAAACTTTTTAACGAGGTTTTAAATCCTGGAAGAACACTACGATGTGTTTTTCATCTGACAAAGGTGCTTCTCCCAATATATTTGAGAATGATTGAATGGTGAAAAGTCTCCCGGAGATAACATACGTATTTTTACGTCGAATTCCAAAGGTTGTTTTTTGTTCACAACGGGCTCCGCATTTTTCGGCAACATCCTGAATGATTGCTAAATTTTTCTCCACGTCGCCGGAAATTTTGATTCTCACATGAAGAGTTTTTTTGAGAAAAGCCATCAATTTTAATGCTTTGCTTCTGCAAGTCCTGCACGTCTTGATGTGGTTTGCCCACATACTGTATTCTTGGGTGGAGGGAGTCATCTCTTGGGTGATTTTCTGCCCATTCGCAATCATGGAGTGTATTCTCTCTGTAGGTGAAACATATCCACACTTTCTGAAATTTTTTTCAAAAAACATACGTGTTTCTCGCCTTTCTTCTGGCAGACTATCATATATATGCTACAATATCCACATGAAAACCAACACTAAAACATTACGCGAAGTTGTGCGCGAGGCACAGGAGAAAAAAGTTGCCGTCGGACATTTTAATATTTCAAACCTCGAGGGACTCTGGGGTGTGTTCCGCGCGGCGCAAGCGCTCAACGTACCGATAATCATCGGCGTGTCGGAGGGTGAGCGAGATTTCGTCGGCGTGCCACAAGTCGCGGCGCTGGTAAAAAGTTTGCGCGACGAGTTCGACTACCCGATTTTTCTCAACGGCGACCACACGTATTCGTTCGACCGCGTCAAAGAGGTCATTGACGCCGGTTTTGACTCGGTTATCATCGACGGTGCAGCACTTTCTTTTGACGAAAATATCGCGTTGACAAAAAAATGCGTCGAGTACGCGCGCGCAGTGACCAAGCAAACCGGTCGCGACATTCTCATCGAAGGCGAACTCGGGTTTATCGGTCAGTCTTCGAAAGTTCTCGACGCCATTCCCGACGGCGTTCTTCTCGACGACAAATCATTGACCGACCCGGCAAAAGCAAAAGAGTTCGTCACGGCGACCGGTATCGACATGCTCGCACCGGCAGTGGGGAATTTCCACGGCATGTTGCGCGGAGGTGTCGACCCGAAACTGAACATCGAGCGCGTACGCGAAATAGCCGAAGCGACCGGCGTACCATTGGTGCTCCACGGCGGTTCGGGCAATTCGCAGGACGACTTCACACAATCCATCGCACAAGGGATTGCCATCGTGCACATCAATACCGAAATTCGCGTGGCGTACAAACAAGGCCTGACGCTCGCGCTTCAGGAAATGCCCGACGAAGTGGCGCCGTACAAGTTTCTCAAAGGCGCGGTCAAAGCGGTCCAGGACGTGGTTACGAAAAAGTTAAAAATTTTCAACGGGATTCAATAACTCTATTAAATTTTTTTTGCATGAAATAACCGGCGAACACCTTGTGGTGTGCGCCGGTCTTGGTCGAAGTGGGGGTCTACTGAAATACTCTCAAGGTGCTGAAGATTTTGATGTACCCCTTCAACCTCTCAACGAGCATTCGAACTTCTTCCTCGGTCTTGTCGTAGGGTCCAAGTGGACCCGCCCCGATTGAATGTACAAGAATCGGGACACTGTCAAAAAAGTTCAGAAAGATTGTTGTGTCGCCGACCGTCTTTTTTGAGCATGCCAACCGAATCTCAATCGTTTTGGTGCATATCAAACGCACCATGCTAACTGAGATTTCACTTCGACAAGCTTTGGCGGTATCATCAAGTTCTCGAAAAATAACATTGGCTACCGCTTCCTGCTCGTCGAGCAAACGTTGCCGATTATCACCAATGAGAATTGGTCGGGGATGAGTGGACGGCGCCATACCCACCGTTCTTTTCTGTTTTCGTTTCTCCACGATTTTTTCGTGGATATTGAGACTAATCATTAGAAGTCCCAACACCACAATTCCTATCGCCAACATTCCCGGTTCTAACATTTTTTTCTTCCTCCCTTTTTACTACCGTTCCATGTTGGATTATATCACCTTTAATGTGTAAAGTCAATCACGTAAAAAAAGCCTGATTTGCTATACTTATCGTATGAAAAAGTCCGAGCAAACATACGAGAAAGATGTCGAGTTCGAACAGGACGAGGAACTCCAAACTCTTGCCATTCCGAAACGACCGGAAGAAAAACCGGAGTCGATTATCGCGCAAGAAATGCTCAAACACAAAGTTGTGCCCTCGGCAAAACACGCAAACTGGGTACTCATCGGCGTGAGCATTCTTTGTTTGCTCGGTGCACTCATCATGTTTGGCTTGTACACCACCACTCCGGCGTACGTTCCACCACATCCGCAAATAATCGTACATCCGGCGCACTAGTTGATTTTTTCTTTGCCTTGGGCTATACTCTCGAACATGACTACATTAGAAATAACTGAGCGAAAAGCGTCCGAAAATGTTGGCGCACTCCGAAAAGCCGGCCTCATGCCCGCTGTTTTTTACGGCAAGAAAACTCCATCCACGCCGGTGACGCTCGTCCAAAAAGATTTCATCAAAGTCTGGAAAACTGCCGGCGAGTCGGGTGTGGTGACACTCAAAGGTGCCAAGCAGTCCCACGACGTGCTCATTACCGCAGTTGATATTGACCCGGTTTCAGACATCGTTCGACACGCCGACTTTTACGTATTTGAAAAAGGCAAGAAAATTGAAGTGTCCGTTCCGCTCGAATTCATCGGTATCGCTCCGGCTGTGAAAGATCTCGGCGGTTCGCTTGTTAAAGTGCTTCATGAAATCAAAATCTCCGCTTCACCGGAACATCTTCCACACGATATCAAAGTCGACATTTCGTCGCTCGCTACATTTGAAAGTCAGATTCTTGCAGGCAATATTCCAATGCCGGCCGGTGTGACACTCGTGGAAGATCCTGAGGAAGTCGTGGCTAGCGCCGCCGAGCCGAAGGCTGAGGAAGTCGAAGAAACCGCACCTGTGGATCTGTCCGCAATCGAAGTTGAGAAGAAGGGTAAAAAAGACGAGGAAGCTCCTGTCGAGCCTGCCGCGTAACGAATTCCAAAATCTCTTTCTCGGTCACATGTTTTCCGAGACCGGAAATCGTCCCAGCGGACGATTTCCTTTGTCCTCAGCCTCGACTTGTCAATGAGCCCGTGTTGCACCGGGTCGTTGACAAGACCATGCTCGAGGCTTGCGGGGTCTCAGAAAACATGCGACACGAGACGAGATTTTGGAATTCAGTTCATGTTTGTTATACTGTGGGCATGCATCTCCCACGGTTTTTTTTGTTGTTGAAAGGTATGTTCGGCGTGCTTTGCGCGGTGTTGGTGTTTGGGTGCTTCGCGGTGTCGCTTGCTCACGCTCAGACCACGGACCAAACCGCAACTCCGACCACGGCTCAGACCGCCACACTCACTCCGCAACAGCAGGAGGCCGAGTACCAGGCCGAGCTCACTCAGACCGAAGCGGACATTGCCAAATGGCAAACTATTCTCAATAACACCAAAGCCGGCACTGCCTCGCTTCAGCACGATGCGGACGTGTTGAACGCTAAAATTCAGCAAGCAAAACTTTTCATCAAGCAAAAAAATATTGAGATTGCACAGTTGCAACAACAAATCGCCGATAAAAACGCAAACATTGCGTCGCTCGAGGACCAGATCAACCAAGGTCACGACTCGCTCGCACAGCTCATCCGCCAATCAAATGAAATGGACAACTACACCCTGCCGGAAGTGATTCTTGGTGCGCAAAACATTTCGGATTTTTTCAGCGACGTAGATACCTTTCAGGCGATTGATAAGTCGATGGCGGATTTGTTTGCCAAAATTCGCGCCACGGAAAATTTGACCGAGCAGGAAAAAGCGGCGCTTGCCGTGCAACAAAATCAGCAGGTCGACCTGGCGCAAGCGGCGGTTGTGCAACAAAACCAAGTTCAGACGGATGAAAACCAGAAACAATATTTGATCACGGTCAACAAAACACAGGAAAAAACGTACGCCCAGGTGCTCGCAGACGAACAAGCCAAAGCGGCAAAAATTCGTGCGGCACTGTTCAGTCTCGCGGGTGGCACGTCGGCAATTTCATTCGGTGATGCGCTCACGTATGCGCAGGCGGCTGCGTCAAAAACAGGCGTGAATCCGGCATTCTTGCTCGCAATTTTGACCCAGGAGTCTAACCTTGGCGCCAACGTCGGCAAATGCTACCTCTCCGATCTGACCTCCGGATCTGGCTCGAGTGTCACGACAGGCAAGGTCTGGCCAAACTTGATGAAACCGACGCGCGACCTGCAGCCGTTCATCGCCATCACGCAGTCGCTCGGTCTCGACCCGCTGAAAACCGTCGTGTCGTGTCCTATTGCCGGCGCGGGCGGGTACGGTGGCGCGATGGGTCCGGCGCAGTTCATCGCCTCGACATGGCAACTGTTCGCCGATCGCTTGCAAGCGGTGCTCGGACATTTTGCCAACCCGTGGAATCCGCAGGACGCGTTCATGGCATCGTCTTTGTACCTTTCCGACCTCGGCGCAGTCAACGGTTCGTACTCGAGCGAACTTCGCGCGGCGTGTAAATACTACGGCAGTGGCGGGTCAACCTGCTCGTATGGCAGAAGCGTGGAAAACCTCGAAACGAACATTCAAAGCAACATCGACTACTTGAACCAATATGGCGTGGCGAAACAGTAGCTATGTGACCGAGAAAGAAATTTTGATTTGCAAAAAAGCCCGGGTTTTGCTACTGTATCCAAGCAATGAAAAAAGACATTCATCCACAAAACTATCGCCCGGTGCTTTTCATCGACAACTCAAACGACACTGAGTTTGTTATTTCGTCGTCGGTTGCGACATCCGAGAAAGCGAAGGCCTCAGATGGTAAGGAATATCCTGTCTACCGACTGGAAATCTCCAGTGCTTCGCATCCGTTCTACACCGGTACCGAAAAGTCGCTCGACACCGCCGGTCGCGCCGAGAAATTCCGCGCACGTGTTGCAAAGGCCAAAGCGTCAAAAAAGTAACTTTTGTTAGTTGGTTTTGAGAGAGCGATGCGAGTCGCTTTTTCTGTTATAATAAACTTAGTAATGTGAAATTGAAATCTCGTTGAGTGTCGCAAGCTTTTTTGAGCCTCTCGCAGGAGCTTGGAAAATAACGACGCAGGCGTGCGTGGCACACGCCGAGGAGATTATTTTCCTGAGCGACGAGAGCGAGCAAAAATCGCACCAGCGATTTATTGTGTGCTCAAAAAAGCTTGTGACCGAGAAAGAGATTTCAATTTCAACATTCAAAGACACAAACATGGACCTCGAAAAATACCTACAAAATAATAAGACGTCATACCTTGCC
>CAIXDB010000098.1 GCA_903918125.1 uncultured bacterium
ATCTGCCCACGTCGGCACGACCGCCACCATCCCCACACACATGACCAGACACATTGTTGCTATATTTTTTTTCATGATTTTGTATGTAAAGATTTTTTAAACCTATTGTATCGGCGTGACCTGTTGCACCGCCATGGTGGTGAGCTGACTGACGATGAGGTGCACGATGAGCCACGCCAAAAGCAACCAGGCTATACCCTCCGCCACGGTCCAGAACATTTTGTGCACTTTGGTCAGCTCGCCAGGGTTGCCTCGCGACATCATATATCGGAAACCGGCGTAGGCGATAACGACGACGGAAAACGCCAACGCAAACTTGATCCCCACGTTTATGACTTTGTTTATGGCGTTCAACAAGTCGGCGTAGGTGCAGTTGCCCCAGACCTTGTCACCTTGGTAGTTCGTATTTGTTTGCGCACCGCTTGCGTCCACACCGCAGTCAAACGTGATACCTGTCAATGCTCCGCCACCGACTGTCGAATCCTGTGCATTTGGGTCGTACGTCGGCGATTGTGCCCGCGCCAGCCGTGGCACGCATGCCGTCACACACAAAAGCACGAGAGCGACGAGACCGAAATATGCAACTGTGCGGGAAAGATATTTCATGGTTCTAGTTTTGGTAGAGCAGGTTCAGTGACGTGTCGGCGGTGGTCAATGCTTCGCTCACTCGCGCACTGCCGTTGTCTATTGATTGTATCATGGTACGGAAAATTTGCGACGACTGCGCCCCGTTCGGGTCAACCCAGCCGGCCGAAATGAGCGCCGAGTTGTAGAAGACGACCTGATACGGGTTGGTCGGCTTGGCTGCGAGAAGGTCGAGACGCACCGGTGGCAAGCTCGTCACGGCGTCGAGCGCGGTGATGGATGCCGGCTCGACAAGCGCCGTCATGGCGGTGAAGGCGGTCGGAATGTTTTTCGACTGTTTGACGATTGAAATGCCGTACATGTGGGCAAAAACGCTCTGCTTTGCCGTGTCGGTGCCGGCGGGGCGAATCTGCGGCATGTATGTCACGTCAAAGTTGAGGTTTGGATTTTTCTGCTGAATGCTGAAGAGCTCCGAAGCAAAACCGAAATACGTGGCGAGATTGCCGGAGAGGAAAAAGTTGAGCGAGTCGGGTAGTGACGCATTCCATGTGTACGTCGGCGAGGTCGGGTTGGCAAACTGCGTGTAGAAATTGACCGCGGCGCCACTCGGCTGAATCGGCTCGTTCGTTGGGTTAGCGTTCAGTCCGGACGCTTCATCACCTTGTGTGTCACGTACGGACATCGGCGAACCGGCTTGCAAAAGAAGTGTAGTGAGAATCTCCTTGGCGTTGTCGATGTTGTCCCATTCGCCGAGAGCGAGGGCGCTTTGTGTGACGTTTGCATTCGCGTCGCGATGCGTGATGGTTGTAATCAGTCCGTTTTGCTTGCCGGATGCACCGGTCGTATCGCTGAACTGGTCCCAATATTTCGGCGGTTGCGCCACGAAGTTGCTCGAGAAGAGGTCGCGATTCCAATACATCACCATCGGGTCGACGATGAGCGGTAGCGCGATAATACCTTGCGGGGTGAGATACATTTTTGCTTCCTGGAGAAACGCGCTGTCGAAACTTGCCTCGGAAAGGCTGGTGTACGGCACGGGAAAAAGCCGATTGTGTTCCTGATAAACGAGGTCGTCGCGGAGAATAACCATGTCGGGACCGACGCCGTCGGCGAGCGCTTGCACAAAATCCGAGTCGAAAGTCGATGTGTTTTTCTGGACGTAGTTGACAGTGATTGCCTTGTTGGCTTTGAGCGATGAAGCATTGTATGCGGCGTTGAACGTGTCCGAGGAAATGGTTCCCCAGACGGTCAACGTGACGTGTTGTGCGGTCGACGCGGATTTCTGCATGGCAAAGACGATCATGCCGATGACGATGCACGCCGAGAAAATGGAAATGAGAGTGATTTTGAACGTGCTCATGTTGCTCATAGTGTGTTTGTGTAAGTGTCAAAGACCGTCTTTGACATGGTTTCGTATGTCAAGGACGGTCCTTGACACTGTTACATCATAATTTTTTTAATATCATACCATAGTGGTGCGAGCCGGCGGTAATATCTCGCTCGAGTGAAAAACCCTCCGCTTCGCACAAATCGAGCGCCTTGTCGCGCGTCACGACAGACTTCGCGTGCGGACCGATGCCACCGAAAGAATCCGACCAGTCGACGAGCAGGAGTCGTCCGCCGGGTTTGAGAATGCGTTTGATTTCGTCGAGCGTGCTTTTCTTGTCGTCCACTTGAAAAAGCACATTGCAGAGCAAGACAAGGTCGATAGTTCCCTCGCGCAAGTGCGTCCCGCCGACTTTTTCGATGTCGGCCCAGACCACCTCGACGTTGTAGAGACCATCGTGCACGGCTTGGTTTTTCAGTTTGGTCAGCAAGTCCTTCTGCGCATCCACAGCGTACACCCGGCCGGTAGCAGCAAGTGCCTTGGCCACCGCAATAGTATAGAAACCCGACCCCGCGCCCATGTCGACGATATCCATCCCGGGTTGTATTCCCGCCTGCTCAATATTTTTTGTCGGATCGGAGAACATGATACATATAGTATAGTACAGAAAATTTTTTCGCGCGATGAAGTTATGAACAGAAAAAGGATGGGCATCATCCTTGCGAAGATGATGCCCATCCTTTTTTAAATTTTACAAACAGATCAGCGAGGCGATTGAGTCCCCTTCGCGGAGTTTCATGACGCGCACGCCTTGGGTTTGGCGACCAAGGACGGAGATTTCCTTGGCGTCGACGCGGATAACCTGCGATTTCTTGGACATTGCAACCACTTCGGCGTCGTCACTCTCGAAAAGTTTAGCGGAAATCAACGGACCGGTTTTCGGCGTGACATTGGCAGTTTTGATGCCGCTTCCGCCGCGATTTTGGATTTTGTATTCATCGATGTCCGTGCGCTTGCCGTAGCCGTGTTCGGAAATGACCATGAGTGTTGCGTTGTCCCAAGCGTTCGGCACCTGCTCCGCAGAAATAACCGTGTCGCCTTTGCCGAGCTTCATTCCGCGCACGCCCATCGCCGTGCGTCCCATTTCACGAATATCCGACTCGCGGAAATGTATCGACTGACCTTTCGCCGTGACTACAATAACCGTGTCTTTTTTATTGACGAACGACGCCGACACAAGCGCGTCGCCCGCGTCGAGCTTGATGGCGATAATTCCCGAAATGCGCACGTCCTGAAAACTTCCCGCCGAGACTTTCTTAGCGACACCGTGCTTTGTAACCATCATGACAGCGAGCTCACTTTCCTTGGCGGTTTTTTTGACCTCTTTCGGCATCGGCAAAATAGATGTGATTTTCTCGCCTTCGGAAAGTGGCAGAAAGTTCATAACCGACTTGCCTCGCGTGGCGCGACGACCCTCCGGAATATCATACATTTTGGTCTGATACACTTTGCCTTTGTCGGTGAAGAAGAGCAGGTCGGAATGTGTCGAGGCGATGAGCAATGTCGTGACGAAATCCTCCTCTTTTGTATCGAGGTCCACCACGCCGACACCACCGCGTTTTTGCTTGCGAAATTCGTCGGGCGATGTGCGTTTGATGTAGCCACCGGCAGTGAGCACCAGCGCGTTTTCTTCGTCCGGAATCAAATCTTCGACGGAGAGCACCTGCACGCCACCTTTTATGATTTTCGTGCGTCGCTCATCGCCGTATTTTGCCTTGATTTCCGCCGACTCACTTTTTATAATGCCGAGCATTTTTTTGACACTGCCCAAAATTTCTTTGAGTGACGCGATGAGGTCCTGCACTTGTTTCAATTCATCCTCGATTTTCTTGCGCTCCAGTCCCGCGAGCTGTGCCAATCGCATTGCCAAAATAGCCGCCGCTTGGAGCGTCGAAAACTTGAACTCCGCCATGAGTTTCTTGTGCGCTTCCGTCTGGTCTTTCGAGGCACGGATCAGTTTTATAATCGCGTCGATGTGGTCAAGTGCCTTTTTCAAACCGAGCAGGATGTGTTCGCGTTCGAGGGCTTTTTTCAAGTCGAATTCCGTGCGTCGGCGAATGACTTCCTTGCGATGCCCGACGAATTCCTCCAAAATGCCTTTGAGCGACAGAGTTTGCGGCACGCCGTTGACCAGCGCCACGAGGTTGTAGTGGAACGGATCCTCGAGTTGGGTGTGTTTGTACAGCTGATTTAAAATATTTTGCGGATGTCCGCCACCCTTCAGTTCGATGACAATGCGAATGTCTTTTGCCGATTCGTCGCGCAAGCCTTTGATCCCCTCGATTTTCTTGTCGCGTATCAAATCGGCGATTTTCATTATCAGTTCCGCTTTGTTCACGCGAAAAGGAATCGATGTTACCACGATTTGAAATGCGCCGGCTTTCGTCTCGACAATTTCCGCGGCTCCGCGCACCACCACACCGCCGCGACCGGTTGCGTACGCATGCGCCATGTCTTTGCTACCGAATGCAATACCGCCGAGCGGAAAGTCCGGACCTTTGACAAACTCGAGTAAATCTTCAGTCGTCGCATCCGGGTTATCGACAAGGTGAATGACCGCGTCCATCACTTCGTTAAGGTTATGCGGTGGAATGTTCGTTGCCATACCGACAGCGATGCCGAGAGTACCGTTCAAAAGTAAGTTTGGCACGGCGGATGGCAGAACAGCCGGCTCTTTTTTCGTTCCGTCGTAGTTTGGCACAAAGTTGACCGTTTCCTTTTCAATATCGCGCAAAAGTTCCGCGCAGATTTTCGACATTTTGGCCTCGGTGTAACGCATAGCTGCGGGCGGATCCCCGTCTACTGAGTTGTGGACAAACACTCCAGCCGCAAGGGCAAAGTTGTGCGTTCCATCCACAGTCAAATCATATACATCTTCTGTTTGATTCAAAAACTCAACTCGAGCCACCTTGTGGTTATTAAATGCATCCTGAACCAACACTTCTTTTTTGTCAGCATAATATCTTGTATATGCGTTCTCCCACATTGGAGCTTTACCATACGGATATACTACATTTCGATATTCTGCATACGAATGTTCGTTAATTTTTTTATTTTCATCCAAAATTCTCTTACAAATCGCAAGAAATTTCTTTTTACCGGTCTGGTTTGTTGTATGATTTTTGTTTCCTTTTACAATCCTCTCGTGCATCACTTTCTGATACTCGGGATCTTGCCAAAGTCGTGTTAAAGTAGCCGTTGCACGCTTACCTACAATTTCCTTTAATTCTGGATGTTTTGCATAATGTTCTTTATTTACCCGACTCAATGTTTCCTTCATCGTCGCAGTATATTTTTCATCCTGCCAATTTTTCAAATTTCGTGCTGTCATCAAATCAGCATGCTTTTGTTTGTTTTCCGGTTTCGCCCAAAAAGCCTCACGCCCCTTGCGTAACTTTTCCACATATTCGGGATCATTTTGATGTCGGTCTTTCGACAAGCTTGCATGCAACATCCAATGTTCCTTCCAGTGCATTCGAGCGATATTATCCGGATGAGCATTAAGTTTATTGAAATCAATATGATGTCGAACTCTGCCACGAGAAAGAGTATACTTTCCTGTCTCAATATTATAAGCATCGGCGAGATGGTGGGCAAAAACCCATTCTTTTACTTCCGGCTGATATACCATCGGATATCCGACTAATTCGGGTTTGACGTCTTCCAAAACAGAAAGTCTTTTATATAATGGCATGAGTGACTCACCGCTTTGCAAATCTTTTGCTTCTTTATATTCTCCATTTCGAAGCATAAATCTGTGATTCAGTGTGCATCGAATTTCTTCTCCGTTATCGAGCACAACTTTCATTATTTTCGCGTCTTTAATCGTCAATCGCGGTTTCTGTATTTTTGCAATTTTGATACGCTTGTTTTCGTCTACGGTGTATGTATAATTTTCCTTTCCATTTTTATCCTCCTCAAGCAACTCTCCAAATGAAAGAGTTCTCCCGTCCACCAGTTCAACTTTTGTATCAATGGTAAAACAACCGAAATTTCCTTGACCGATGACCAGCGGATATCGCATGGTGAAGTCCTGCGCCATTTTGACCATCGAGTCGTAAATAGCCACGTCGCCGTGCGGGTGATAGTTACCCATTGTGTCGGAGACCGGCACCGCAGACTTGCGGGTCTTGCCACCGGCTGTCAGCCCCGCTTCGTTCATCGCGAAAAGGATGCGACGATGCACCGGCTTCAGGCCATCACGGACGTCGGGCAGAGCGCGATCAGTGATGACCGACATGGCGTAGTCGATGAACGACTCCTTCATTTCGGTCGTAATTTCACGCGTCACGATACTGACTCGCTCGGGAATGTGCGCCGGAATCGTCGGTTCGGCTGTGTCTTTTTTTGCCATAGTTAGTGATTAGTATAGCATTTTCTCAACAAAAAATCAAAGTGAAAAAGGATGGGCATCATCCTCGCGAGGATGATGCCCATCCTTTTTACTGCTGATTTGTTGTCGTTG
>CAIXDB010000099.1 GCA_903918125.1 uncultured bacterium
CGTCCATCATGATGGCTTCGTAGATGCCGAGGCGACCTTTGAAACCGGTCATGTTGCACTGCTCACAGCCGACGGACTGCCACATGTGCGTCTGGTCGATACCGTCGAGGTATGTTTTATCCGCAATTCCGTCCGTGATGCGCGTGATAATTTCCTTGCTGTGTGTGTCGATGTCGATTTGTTTTTTACATTTCTCGCAGAGCTTGCGCACGAGGCGCTGAGCCATGGCGAGGTTCAGTGCGGACGAAATGATTTTTGGATTGACGCCGAGGTCGATCAGGCGGGGAAATGTGCCGGCGGCGGTGTTGGTATGCAGAGTCGAGAAGACGAGGTGACCGGTGAGGGCGGAGTTCACGGCGATTTCGGCAGTTTCGTTATCGCGGATTTCACCGACCATGATGACGTCAGGATCTTGGCGAAGCGCACTGCGCAACCCTTCGGCGAACGTGTAGTTTTTCTTTTCATCCGTCTGCGTCTGGACGATGCCGGGCAAGTGATACTCGATCGGGTTTTCAATGGTGATGATTTTGATATCCGGCGTGTGAATTTTTTTCAGAAAAGCGTACAATGATGTCGTTTTTCCCGAGCCGGTCGGGCCAGTGTTGAGCAACATGCCGTTCGGTTTGGACATTTCGTGCAGGATGATTTTCAGAAGTCGCGGATGAATGCCAAGCTCCTCGAGTGGCACGGCGATGGATTGCGGATTCAACACGCGCATGACGATGGAGTTGCCATACGCGCCGGGAATCATGGACACGCGGATTTCGATTTCGTCCATGCCTATTTTGATACTGAAGCGTCCGTCCTGCGCTGAGCCGACGTTCAACTTGAGATTTGAAATGAGTTCGATGCGCGAAACGAGCAGTCGGTACGTCGGCAAGTCAAACTGCAAAATCTCTGTCAGAATGCCGTCGAGGCGATATCGCAAAGTGACGTAGCTTTCCTCCGGCTCAAGGTGAATGTCGGAGGATTTGGTCGAGATTGCGCCCGCGAGGATGAGTTCGAGTGCGCGCGAGATGCGGTAACTTTTTTTCATCTGCAGAACTTCATCAATAAGCGCTTTGACGTCGCCAACCCCGTGCACTTTGGAGAGAAACTCGGTGATTTGGTCGTTCGAAATATCAAGCGCGCCGGATTTTGTCTCGAAAGAAAATGACATTTCTTTGTACAGCGACCAGGCTTTGTTCAGGCTCGCGTGTGACACCATGTACGTGTCCACTTTGTAGCCTTTGTCAGTCAGTTTTTTGATGGCTTCGGCGGTTTTTGAATTGTTCGGCGAGAGAATGCCGACCGAAAGCGTTTTATCCACTTCATTGAAGACGGCGAGTTGTGCTTCGCGTGTGTCCGTTTCGCTGATTGCGCGCAATGCGTCGATGTCGATGGGTGTGGCAGTCAAGTCGAGGTAGGGGAGGTTGTATTTTCCCGCCATGGTTTGAGCGAGTTCCTCCTCCTCTTTTTTTTCGCAGCTCGTCGACACGCTTGTCTTGTTTGTCTTCGTCGAATGTAATCATACATGTATTCTAACACAAAAAATTTTAACTGTGATAGGATACGGACATGAAACACACAGCGCACAGTCTCGAAGAAATGCAACAAATTGCGCGGGATTTTGTGGCGGGGTTGAACCCGTTAGAAACCGGCGCGACTGTTGTCGGCTTGTATGGCGATCTTGGCGCAGGCAAGACAACCTTCACACAAAGTGTCGCTCGGGCGCTTGGCGTCGAGGAAACGGTGGTCAGTCCGACGTTTGTTATCGAGAAAATTTATGAATTACCAAAAACTGAAAAAGTTCCGCAAAAATTCACACACCTCATTCACATCGACGCATATCGTTTGGAGCAGTCGAGCGAACTAGAGCATCTCGGCTGGCGCGACATTACCGCTGATTCGCACAACCTCATCCTCATCGAATGGCCGGAACGTGTCGCCGACATCATGTCAGTGCACACTCGGCTGAACTTTACCCACGTTTCTGAAAATGTCCGCGAAGTGGAAATCATCTGTTGACATGGATATAGCAATTTTGCTATACTATTCTCAGTCATAGTAACATGAAATATAAATCGATTGTATTTGAAAAAGTTGGAGAATACATTTTTACACTCAGTATCAAAGAAAGAGCAAAAATAACTGCCGGAATGAATCGTGTTGCCTCTGGAGATTTCAAGACTGTACACATTAAACAATTGCGTGGGGATATTAAAGAGTTAAAAATAAAACAACATCGAATCATATTTTTTATTAAACATGAATACATATATTTTATCGGAGCTTTTTTGAAAAAAACATCAAAAACTCCGAAAAAAGAGATAGAATTAGCACTAAAAATATATAAAGAAATACCATGAAATATAAAAAAATAGGAAAATACAAGTTTTGCACCTTAGATGATATGATCAAAAACCTTTCAAACTCGAAAGAATTTAGGGTTGCATTTAAAGAAGAAACTGAACGTCTCAAACTCGTGGCGCAATTTCGAAAAGCTCGCGAAGCGAAGAAAATGACTCAAGCGATGTTGGCAAAAAAGGCGGATATGTCGCAGTCTGTTATTGCGCGAATTGAAAGTGGTAAGAAAGGTTTGTCTCTTGTGACGCTTAGTCGAGTTGCTAATGCGTTGGGGAAGGAAATTGCTCTTGTCTAATGTGCTATAATGGCTCAAATGCCAAAAACTAAGACCAAAAAAACACTTGCTCTACTCGACGTGCACGCCATATTGCACCGCGCATATCATGCTCTGCCGGAGTTTGAATCGTCGACGGGGGAGCCGACGGGGGCGCTGTACGGGCTGTGCACCATGCTCATCAAACTGGTCCACGAGGTCAAACCCGACTACATTGTTGCCTGCTATGACTTGCCCGAGCCGACGAAACGTCACGAAGTGTACGACGCATACAAAGCCGGGCGCAAGAAAATCGACGAGGCGCTCATTAAGCAACTCGAGCGTTCAAAGGATGTGTTCACGGCGCTCAACATTCCAATGCATTCATCGCTGGGCTTTGAGGCTGACGACATGCTCGGTACGATTGTCGAAGCGGAGAAAAATAACAAAAATCTGGATATCGTTATTGCTTCGGGAGATATGGACACGATGCAGCTCATC
>CAIXDB010000100.1 GCA_903918125.1 uncultured bacterium
ATCCACTTCCGTACTTCCCGCGAGATACGCCAAAAATCCCGGAATAATCGGCAAAATGCACGGCGCGAGAAAAGACACCACACCGCCGAGAAACGCTCCAAAGAAGGAAATAATCATGTGTCATATAATACCATGCGGGTCACGTGGAAATAACATTGCTTTTCCACAGTATCAATGCTATATTTACTCGAGCTTTTATTAGCTTCACCAAACATTTGTCTACATTTGTCCGCATAAACAACCAAATACAAGCACCGACACTCCGAGTCATTTTGGAAGACGGCGACAACCTCGGTGTGTTGACCTTTGCCCAGGCATTGGACAAGGCACGCGAGCTCGGTATGGATTTGATCGAGATTTCGCCGAAAGCCGAGCCCCCGGTTGCAAAAATCATGGATTATGGTAAGTTTCAATATGCCGAGAATAAAAAGCAAAAGGTGGCCAAAAGCAAGGCTCACACGGTAGAAGTGAAGAATATTCAGGTCAAAGTGGGCACGGGAGACAACGACCTCCAGCTCAAGGCCAAGAAAGCCAGCGAGTGGCTCAAAGAAGGCCATCGCATCAAAATCGACTTGTTCCTCCCTGGCAGAACCAAATACATGGACCTGAACTTCCTCAAGGAACGCATGGACCGAGTGTTGAAGCTCATCACCGAGGAATACAAAGTGGCCGAGGAAGCCAAGAAAAGCTTGAAAGGACTGAGTATCGTTATAGAAAACGCATAGCAAACCGCGCAATTTCATAAAATCATGAGCACAAAAACAAACAAATCATATACAAAACGCCTCAAAGTCACCAAAAATGGCAAGGTTTTGGCGCGCGCAACAGGTCAGAACCATTTCAATGCCAAGGAGTCCGGCCGCCAGAACCAAAAGAAAAATCGTTCCGCCGAATATCCGATGAGCAACAAAGATATCGCTCGATTTATAAAAAAGTAAGCTGACAATTATTTAATTTCATTAATGTAAAAGCACCAACATGACACGAGTAAAAAAAGGCGTTAACGCGCTCAAATCCAGAAAAAATCTGCTCCGCCGAACCAAAGGCTTCCGACACGGACGCTCGACCAAAGCGCGCGAGGCAACCGAGGCGATTCTCCACGCCGGTGCATACGCATTTGCACACCGACGCGACAAGAAAAGTGACGCTCGCAAAGGTTGGAACGTCAACATTTCGTACGCGCTCAAGGAGATGGGTACATCGTACAGCAAAGTCATGGGTGGTTTGAAAAAGAAAAACATCCTCCTCGACCGCAAAATCCTCGCCCTCCTCGCCGCAGAAAACCCCGCAACGTTCAAGAAAGTGGTGACGATGGCGGAATAAGCCAACTCAACTTTCAAATCAAAACAAAATCCGGCACACGCCGATTTTTTGTTCTATTTACAAAAATATCAAAATGTGATAATATAATAGATAGGAGCACAATATGGCCCAAATAAGCATCAGAGAGCGAGAGGGTGTTACCATCGTGGAGGTAGTCGGAGAATTAAGCTTCCGCGAAGGTACATCTCGTGAATACGGGAATTTTCTGAAAAACCTTGTTGAAAAAGGTGTGAAGAAGATCCTTGTCAACATGACGCAAGTTCCGTACGTGGATTCCAGTGGAATTAAGAAGTTGGTATCCGCGCAGACCATCGTGACCGAGGCTGGCGGTACATTAAAAATGTACGGGCTTCAAGAGAGGGTGGAAAATCTACTCCAGATGATCTTCTTGTACGCGGACTTCGACATCTATAAAAACGAAGACACCGCAATCAAAAGTTTCCAGGATTGACCCGCCCATCAGCCGCGTTCGCAAGAGCGCGGCTATTCTTATACTTCCAACTCGTACACCTTCCCCCTCTCCGGGTAAATCGCATCCAGTTCGGCGTAGTCGCGGAGGCGCTGGACAAGGTAGAGTGAGGATTTCGGCTCACCCATGACCACGAATACTTTTTTCAACGTCGCTTGGGCTTGCGCCACCATGTCGACGAGGTGATCGGAGTCTTTGTGCGATGAATAGCCGGAAATCATTTCGACGCGTGCGTTGACCGCGACTTGCTGACCGTCGATTACAACCATGTCACCTTTCCTGCGGGCGCCAGGTGAATCGGGAGCGAAGTCCTGTATGTCACGCCCGAGCGTCCCGACTGCTTGGTAGCCCATGAGCAGTATCGTGGATTTCGGATCGGGTAGAAACTGTACTTCGTGTCCCACCACTCGCCCACCGGCAGACAT
>CAIXDB010000101.1 GCA_903918125.1 uncultured bacterium
CATCGCATCAGTTGACTCGATCAACAAAACAATCGCATCGCTCAACGCCAATCATTTTGAAGGTATGGTCGTGGATACAAAAGAAGAGGCCTTGGCAAAAATAAAAGAGCTCATCCCTGCCGGTGCGTCCGTCATGAACGGCGCCTCGGTCACATTGCAGGAAATCGGTTTTGTCGATTATCTCAAAGCAGGCGCACACGGTTGGAACAACTTGCACGCAAATATTTTGGCTGAAACGGACAGTACGAAACAAGCACAGCTGCGCAAACAAGCGGTGCTTTCAGACTTTTATCTCGGTAGCGCGCACGCATTGACGGAGGACGGACAGATTGTGGTTGCCTCGAACAGCGGCAGTCAGCTTCCTCACCTCACGTTTACTTCGCCGAACATTATTTTGGTCATCGGTGCGCAGAAGATAGTCAGTGACATCCCCGCAGCATTCAAGCGTATCGATGACGTGGTGGTGCCGCAGGAAGACGTGCGTATGAAAAGTGTATATGGCTACGGAACGCTCCACGCAAAGACGCTTATTCTGCACAAAGAAAATCCCGCCATCGGTCGCAAGGTTCATGTCATTATCGTGAAAGAAAAACTCGGGTTTTAGTCATATTTTGACTGATGAAATAAATTGGAAAGTGTGGTGTAGTAAAAAAAGGAGGTACATAGTGAGTGAAAGAAAGTCGAGATTTTTTGGACTCGACTCGTATTGGAGTTATGAACACGAGCACGCGTTCGTGGAAATCGACCCAACGAGTTTGTTCCAAAAAATTTTGGCAAAGATTTTGGTACGTTTCGGTATGGTCGGATCGGTGATTAACAAAAACGAAAGAAAAACCAGGGTGTATGTTATTCCCGAAAGCTCCGACATGCCATAGAATTTTTGCACTCATTTCTAGTTCTTTGAAAGGCCCGTCACGTCGCGGGCCTTTTGTGTTGACATAAAATACAAATCGGGATATAGTTGGTCAGGAAACTTAGAGTGTCAGGAGATTAAGTTGGAACGATTCAAACAGAAAGTTACGCAATACAACGTTGTGCTGTGTGGTCATTGTATTTTGGAAAACGGTTTGAGGCGATCGCTGCGAGAAGCAGGCGTTATCAAACCCGACTGGACTCGTGTGCCAGCAGGAATTGGGAGTCTTGCTTCCATACCCCTATTCCATTTTGGTGAGACTATCCTTGAGTCGGCTGCAGGATATATCGGCATGCACGAACTTGCTGGAATATGTTTCTTTAATCACCAGCGGTGTGGAATGTATGCCGCCAAAGGTCATCGTTTCCCCACGGATTATCTTTCCGATGAAGAACGTGAATTTCATATGAACGAACTTAAACTTGCGGAACGACGATTCCGAGAGTTTCTCGATTCACGGGGATTTCCTCACATCACACTCCATGGCGGTTTTATTTGGATTGATCCCGCCGACGTTCTTCATATTGATTGGCTGGTACCACCGCCGAATAATAACCAACTTAGTTTTCCTAATAGTGGTGATACCAGACTCCGATTGATAGCGAGTTAGTCGTTACCTTCGGAACTTAACCCCGTCTCATTTTATGCAGACGGGGTTGCTCTTTTACACAATTTCCTTCGCGTTGTGGTTCAGGATGAATGCCTCGTTGTCAGGGCGGATTTCGAGCACGCCGGCACTGATGTGGAATTTTTTCTCGCTTGTGCCGATTTTGAGCACAACGGTTCCCTCTTTCAGTTTTGAAATCATCGGGATGTGTTCGGGCAACACCGAAATCTGTCCGACGTCGGTTGGTAGGATTATTTCACTGACATCACCGGCGAAAAGTACTCCGTCGATTGTTATGATTTTTAGATTAATTGTTTTCATAGTGTTGATTGAAATTCCGGATTGCACAAATTGCTTTTCCGGAGTATTAGCAGGCCTGAAGCTTGGACTTGTCAATGACCCTGTGCAACAAGGGCTCTTGACAAGTTCAGACCGAGAACTTAAGTGAGCTCTCCGCAGGTGAGAAGTGATGTTATCACTTCGCAAGACCTTGAGCGTGTTGTACTCAACATGCGAAAGGTGTACTGCTCCCGTAGGGAGAGAGCGAACGTCTCCGGAAAAGCAATTTGTGCAATCCGGAATTTGTTGTTAAACAACTTCCTCGATCTTCCCTTTCATATAAAACGCCTGCTCGGCTTTGTCGTCGTGTTTGCCGTCCAGGATTTCTCGGAAACCGCGGATGGTGTCGGCGAGTGGCACGTATGCGCCGGGCACGTTGGTAAACTGCTCCGCCACGAAAAATGGCTGTGACAAGAAACGCTGGATTTTGCGCGCGCGGGTCACTGTCAATTTGTCGTCGTCCGACAACTCGTCCATACCGAGAATGGCAATGATGTCTTGCAAGTCTTTATATTTTTGCAACACCTGTTGCACATCTCGCGCGGTGCGGTAGTGTTCCTCGCCGACAATGAGCGGGTCGAGCACAGTCGATGACGAGTCGAGTGGGTCGACGGCTGGGTAGATAGCGAGCTCTGCGAGTGAACGTGAGAGCACCACGGTCGAGTCGAGGTGACCGAAGGTCGTGGATGGCGCCGGGTCGGTCAAGTCGTCTGCCGGCACGTAGATGGCCTGCACGGAGGTGATGGAGCCTTTATACGTTGAGGTGATGCGTTC
>CAIXDB010000102.1 GCA_903918125.1 uncultured bacterium
CCATTGCACTGACAATAACGAGCAACACGAACGCATCGCACAAAAACCGCCGAGCAACTTTTTTTTGAGCATCTTGTTCCATACAATAATCATATCATATTAAAATGCCCACGACCGTTGTGCGGTGTGAGCAGTTTAATAGGACAGTGTGCATATTTCCTCGGTATTAAACCAAGGTGGGTGTTCTCACATGTAGTCATCTGAACGAGAGCAAGCTCACACTCATCAAACTTCATAAATATCGAACTCCCTGACGATTTTTAAGGAGAAAATATACACAACTGTCCTGCCACTAGTATATCCTACTGATATTCTCCGCATACTATACAACTCTCAAAAAGTGGTATCTATTCATCCACTCCATATCGTTTGTACGAATATATCGGTGCATCTCCACCAAACCAATGTTTGATTTCGTGTTCAGCCTCCTCTGGTGTTTCCGAACAGTGCATAATGTTCGCCACAGCTCGCTTTTCTTTGTTTGCCAATGCGGGAGAATCAATTGAAAAGTCTCCACGGATTGTCCCAATGGCCGCCTTGTACGGCAAAGTTTCTCCTGCAATTTTACGCACCACATCCACGGCGTGCACACCTTGCACAACCATTTTGACAAGCGGTGCGGACAACATGTAGTCGATGAGCCACTTGCGGATTTCCGGACCGATTTTTGCCGGGTCGGTTGTGCCGAAATCAGCCATCAAATCATATCCATATGTTTCGTATGTGCCGGTCGTCTTTTTTCCGAGTCGCGTAATCCACTCCTCGTTTTTCGGATAGTGGTTGTCGAGCTGGTCGTGCGATGGCTGTGACATTTCAAGCGCCACAATCTTCAAATCGCGCTGTTCGAACCGTCGAATAACTTCACCAGTCAAGCCTTTTCTGACACCGTCTGGCTTTATCATGACAAATGTCTTTTCTTCTTTTGGATGTTGCATAACAAAATTCTAATTAGAAATAATACAAACAGTATACACAATTTTCCGAATATGGCTACAAAATCTCGTCTCGTGTCACATGTTTTCTGAGACCCCGCAAGCCTCGAGCATGGTCTTGGTCATGCGACCATGGCTCGCTTCCAGCGGTTTGTCAACGACTCCGTGCAACAGGAGCTCATTGACAAGTCGAGGCTGAGGACAAAGGAAATCGTCCGCTGGGACGATTTCCGGTCTCGGAAAACATGTGACCGAGAAAGAGATTTTTTAAACTATTTCGTCAATATTATTGCCTCCCCGTCCGTAATCGCCACGGTGTGCTCCCAGTGCGCTGCGGTTGAGCCGTCGGCGGTTTTGTATGTGTAGCCGTCGCGGGAAAGGACGATGCGGGACGAGCCGAGGGTGAGCATTGGCTCGATGGCGATGACCATGCCGGCCTTAAGGAGCTCGCCGGCGCCTTTACGGCCTTCGTTGGGCACATACGGCTCCTCGTGGACTTTGTAGCCGACACCGTGCCCAGCAAGGCCCTCCGAGATGCCGTAGCCGAGCGGTCGGGCAAATGACTCGATGGCGTAGCCGATGTCCCCCACGCGGTTGCCGGCACGCGCTTGTTTGATGCCGAGGTACAATGCCTCGCGAGTGTGTTCGATGAGTTTGTACTCGCGCTCGCCGATCTCACCGACACCCACCGTGATCGCGCTGTCCGTGATGAGTCCGTCATGCGTCAGCCCGAGGTCGAGCGTGACCACATCGCCTTCTTTCAAAATTTTCGGATTCTCGTTCGGTATGCCGTGCACGATTTCCTCGTTGACCGACACGCACAAAGCCGCCGGGTACGCACGTCGCGCACCTTCCGGCGTGTAGTTCAAAAACGACGCGGAGTCACCGCCTTCTTTAATCATCTCCCGCGCCCAGCCCTCGAGTGTCTGCGTCGAAACTCCCGGCACAACTTTTTTCGCCAGCTCAGCGAGAATAAACGCGTGACGCCGTCCGCCTTCGCGCAGTATCTCAATCTCTTCTTTTGTTTTGAGTTTTATCATTTTAAATTCATTAATCTTTTTATTTCAAATCCAATAGTGTTCGAGTAAGTGCAGGTACCTCTTTCAAAAAATATGCTTTCACCTCCTTCCATGTAACTGTAAAATTCACAAGAGGCATTGGGTCCGCTTCCGCATCGTCAAAAAATGTCAAACTTTTGAGAATGTGGCTGAAATTGTGTTCTTGCGGGTACTGTTTTGGAACCCGAGCAAGAATGTCTTGCAATGTGCCGATATTGTGACAATACCAATACAAGTCAACAAAATCTCTTTTTTTACCTCGCTGACTCACCGCAATAATTTTCATAACTGCGATATCATCAGATGACACCAAGTTAATCGTGCCGAATGTTTTTGCAATAGGAGACGGGTGAAAAAAAGGATAAGCAATAAAACTCACTTTAGCTTTGTGAAAAACTCCATACATTGTGCCCTTGTCGATACTGTCCGTACGCCAGTTACCCAGACTCAATGCATTATTTTCCAATTTTGCTTCATCAAAATCTTTTTGTTGTATAAAAAAATCCAAATCAACACTGCTTCGATGTCCTGTTTGTAATGCCAGAGCTGTACCTCCAGCCAAATACCACCCTTGACTTTTGAGCCACGGGACTTCCGCGAACTTTAAAAACGCTCGTTTGGTGGCTTCCGGTAACACCTCAAAATGCAAGTCTGATTGATTTTTTAAATCGCCAGTAACCATAGATTTTTTGACTTAGCGCTCACCACTCTCGAAGTCTGTAATATTTTCCGTATAAGACTGGAGGAATAATAGTGTGTGAGCCATTTCATTTCAGAAATATCTCCAAGTTCCAGTATGCGTTCAATAACGTATGTTGCGTTTTTTTGGGCATCAATGGTTGCAGGATCGACATCCCAGAAAAGTTCCTGCCTGAATGGTATAACTGACTTGTTTTGTGTGGTTTCTGTCATACCGACATTATACCATAATTCACTCATTTTTACACTTCCAAATGTATCCTCTGTAAAATCTCTGCGTGTACTTGCTCGATGGTCTGCTCGCCGTTGACCGAGACAAACTCATAGCCGTTGTGCGTGCGGAAAAAGTCGATCGCCGGCAGGACGTTTTTGTCGTACCAATCCAATCGTCGGTCGATCTGCACTTCTGCATCGTCACCGCGAGCACGTTCGGTTAGGCGTTTCTTGGACCATTCGCGGGAAGTTTCGATCAAAATGACGAACGGCTTGTCGCGCTTGTAGAAACGCATTGCCGAATCGAGAATCGGCGCTTCGTGGGCACGACGAGAGAGACCATCGAGAATGAGATGCTCGTCGCCGGACACGTGTCGCACGAGGTACTCCGCCCAAATCCAGATCGGCAGAAACTCCGGCAAGAGTCCGCCGTGATCCATTACTTCTTTTGTCAGCTTGGCGGTCATCGACGCCTCGGTGGCAAAGTCGCGGAAGCGCTGGCCGGTCTCAATGTAGAATGTCTGGCGAGCCGGGTCGTTTTTCTGCAAATACTCTACTAAAAGTCGGCCTTGGGTTCCCTTTCCGGAACCGGACTGGCCGAACAAAATAAATGTGTGTGGTGTCATGCCTGTAGTGTAGCAGACTTCTGACAACTTCCAAAATCTCTTACTCGGTCACACCAGTTTTGGAGCACACAATAAATCGCTGGTGCGATTTTTGCTCGCTCTCGTCGCTCAGGAAAATAATCTCCTCGGCGTGTGCCACGCACGCCTGCGTCGTTATTTTCCAAGCTCCTGCGAGAGTCTCCAAAACTGGTGTGACGCGAGACGAGATTTTTAGTGGTGATTTTTAAAAGATAAAAGATGAGTCGCGAAACTCACCCTTTAATTTTCCATTCAATCTGGAAGAAGTGCCGACCTTCGTTGATACTCTTCCATTTTGAGGTGAGATCTGATAGCAAAAATAACACTAATCAAACCTCCGATATACAGTATCATTGCAGAAAGTACGTCCATAGACAATTCGGCAACAAAACCACTCAACAAAAAACACGCTGCGTAGCGACACCGTAAGTTCCGGTCACGTTTTCTTAACTTCACTCCCGATTCTAGCGTTTCTTTTAAGTGAGACACGGTACCCTCCCGAAAGAAAGATACTCTAAAGATAGTTAAATATCAAGTCTAGTACTCGCGAATCGAAACCTGCGCGTCGATTTTTTTGATCAGGTCGATCACGACGGAGACAACGATGAGAAGTGCCGTACCGCCGACGGAGACGGCTGTGATACCGGTCAGGCCTTTAACGATGAGTGGTAGGACTGCGATGACGCCGAGGAAGAGCGCACCGACGAGCGTCAGACGAGTGAGGATGCGCGAGATATGTTCGGAAGTTGAGTTGCCGGGACGAACGCCGGGAATGAACGCGCCATTTTTCTGGAGGTTGGTGGCGATTGAGTCTGGGTCAAAGGTGACGGCCGTGTAGAAATACGTAAAGACGAACACAAGCAGGAAGTACGCGATGCCGTAGAACCACTGGTTGGCGAGGAAATTCAGAAACGCGGTCGAAACAGAATTAATGATTGCATAGTGCGTGTTTTGCAAGAATCGGAAAATCAATTGTGGAAACAAAAGAATTGAAAGTGCGAAAATGATTGGAATCACACCAGCTTGGTTGATGCGAAGAGGAAGATACGTCGAAGTACCGCCGTACACGCGATTGCCGCGAACCTGTTTTGCATACGTGACAGGAATCGGTCGCTCGGCTTCGGTGATGATAACTACGCCCACGATAACCAGTGCGCCGACGACGATGAACGCGAGGTAGAGCGGAATTTGCGCAGGGTCAAACGCGAATGCGAGCTGGCCAACTTCGGTCGGCAACGCCGCCACGATACCGGAGAAAATGAGAAGCGACACGCCGTTACCGATGCCGTACTCGGAAATAAGCTCGCCCAACCACATGAGAAGCACCGAGCCCGCGGTGATGACGAGCATGTTTGTGATGAGCGCAAACGGCGACAGTGCGCCGAAGACTTGCTGGCTTTGCAAAAGTTTGATGAACCCGAACGACTGGATGAGCGCCAATGGAACAGTCAGTAAACGACCATATTGTGCGAACTTGCGTCGGCCGAGCTCACCTTCCTCCTGATACATCGCTTTCAGTTTCGGCGACATGATGGTCGAAAGTTGCATGATGATTGAGCCGGTAATGTACGGACCGACGCCGAGCATGACGATGGAAAGTTGTGAGAGACCGCCGCCGGAGAAAATGTTGAGCAAGCCGAAAAATTCATTCGAGCTGAAAAACTGCGTCAGTCGCGCATGGTCGACACCCGGCACCGGAATGGCTGCGAGCGCACGAAAAAGGACGAGCGTGAACAAGGTGAAAAGAATCCTCTTTCGCAGGACATTGTCTTGAAAGATGAGTTTGAGTTTTGTAAAAAATGCGTTCATGGTTTTGGCCCGAGGCCGTCTATTATGCCGTCACCGTACCGCCGGCTTTTTCGATTGCCACCTTGGCGCTCGCCGAGACGAGGCAACCGGTGAAGGTCAGTTTCTTGTCGAGTACGCCCGTGCCGAGAATTTTGACCACCGATGCGACGCCGTTGTCGGTATTAAATGCTTTGAGTGTTGCGAGCGCTTTCGGAGTGACCGTTTCGCCGGCCTTGAACAATGCGTTGATTTTGCCGAGATTCACTACAAAAGGCTTCGTTTCGATGGACGTGTTGATGTTCTTTCCGCGACCGCGCAATTTCGGCAAGCGTTTGATGAAGTCGCGCATTTCCGGACGCTTTTTGTGACCGGCGCGCGCGTTCTGACCCTTCGTTCCGCGACCGGATGTTTTGGCATGCTTGCCACCGCGACCGACCGTGCGGTGTTTTTTATTTTTATGAACTCGTTGTAATGTGTGTGATTGCATGATGGTGTATTAATTACTTCGCGACAACTTTCTCCACCTTCTCGACCGGTTTCTTCAACATCGCGAGCGCTTTGATGGCCGCTTTGGCGTTGTTCAGTTTGTTTTTGCTTCGCGAGAAAATTTTTGCACTGACTTCCTTGATGCCGGCGTACTCGAGCACGGTACGAACCGACGATCCGGCGAGAATACCCTTGCCCGGTGCGCGCATGATGTGTACGCGAGCGCTGGAAAACTTGGCGTCAACTTCGTGCGGAATGGAACCGTTTTTGGTCAATGCAACCTTGATCATGTTCTTGCGGGCGTCGCGAACGGCCTTGTCGATGGCTACCGGAGTATCCCCCGCTTTGCCGAGGCCCGCACCCACGCGACCCTTTCTGTCACCGATAACAACGGCGACGGAGAAACTGAAACGTCGTCCGCCCGTCACCACGCGAGTCACGCGGCGAATGCTGACGATTTTCTGGTCGAACTCCGGCTTGACGCGAGCTTCGCGACGAGGACCCGGCTTGCGCGTATTCTTGCGGAACTCGCGATCACCGCCTCGGTTGTCGAAGCCGCCTCGCGGAGCTCCGGCAGGCGCACTCGAAACCGGCGCGACTGGTGTCGTTCCTTGAGTTGAATTTTCTGTTTTTTTAATTTCAGTTTCCATGGTATTTAAAATTTAAAATTTCAATCCACCTGCTCGCGCGCCATCCGCCACCGCTTTGACGCATCCAGTATATCTGAAACCGCCTCGATCAAACACTGCCTTGGTGATTTTCTTTGCCTTGGCAAGTTCCGCAACCGCATGACCGATGGCCTCTGATTTCTCGAGCAACGTGCCTTTTTTGATATCTCGCGAATGCGCCGTGGCAAGCGTCACTGCGTGCACATCGTCGATGAGCTGAGCGGAGATGTGTTTGTTCGACTTGAAGACCGACAGTCTCGGCATCTCCGGCGTACCGGAAACTCGCGAGCGGATTTTTGTTCGGCGTCGTTCTCGTGATGAAATTGTCATAGCTTTAGTGTTCATGGTTTTAAAATTTTGAAAAACTATGCGGTTTTCTTGCCCTGCTTGCGCTTAACCACCTCAAATTCTCCGCGAATTCCCTTACCTTTGTACGGCTCCGGCACTTTCTGCGAGCGAATGAGCGCGGTGAATGCCCCGACGGTTTCCTTGTCACTACCGGTAATCGTCATGACATTTTTCTCCGCGGTCAATTTGATGCCCGCCGGAATGGCGATGTTCACCGGATGTGAAAAGCCGAGCGCCATGACGAGGTTTGCGCCCTTGACTTCCGACTTGTAGCCGATACCTTCGAGAATAAGTTTCTTGACGAACGGTGTCGTCACGCCTGCCACCATGTTGATGATGTGCGACGCGTACGTTCCCCAGAGCGCGGTTGTCTCTCCGGTTACAATACCTCTTGTCGCTTTCGGTGCCAGTGTGATTTCGTTCGCACCGACGGTTATCTCGATGTCCGGTTTGAACGTCTTGGTCAATGTGCCCAAGGGTCCAACCACCGTGAACACACCGCCAGTGTAGCTGACTGTGGTCTTTGCCGGGATTGCTATTACTTTTTTACCGATTCGTGAC
>CAIXDB010000103.1 GCA_903918125.1 uncultured bacterium
CTGCTTGTATGTTCCGGCGAATTCTTTCATAAAGTGTTTGCGTCTTTTTTGTTTCCGAAATAATTTTGTGCGATGAGGCCGAGCACGATGATGGCGACGGAAATGCCGGCAACCCAGAGTGATCCGGATTCAAATTTATTGGCATATGTTTCGTAGGCGCTTCCGGCAAGATAACCAACGTACATAAGCGCGCTCGACTTGATCGCCGTACCGACAAAACTATACCAGATAAAGGCGGGGAAATCCATTTGCGCATAGCCCGCGCCGATGAGAAATACCGCGCCAAATGCGTGTGTGAACTTGCCGAAGAGAAGCAGTTTGCCACCGCGTTTGTCGAATTCTTTTTGGACACGCGCTTTGTGATGCTCAAAATTAAATTTATCGATGACCCAGCGCGAGAAACGCGTTCGTTCGCCAAACCAGCCAATGCAATAGTAGAGTGCATCGCCGGTGGTGTCGCCGGCAATGATGATGGGCAGAGCAATCCATGGGTTCAGTTGGTGTGTCGAAACGAGAAAACCGGAGGCCATGGTGATAAGCGGACCTTCGAGCGCGGTGATGGGAAAAAGCAACCAATATTTGTATCGGAGAAAAAGTTGGAAGAGAACCTGCGAAGCTGTTGCGAGAAATGCGTTCATAAAATCAGTGTTGTCCTAAAAGTGTAGCATAAAGCTGGAGCAATTTCTCGCCCACGGCTTCGAGTGAATGGTCGCGGAAGACCATTTCCTTGGCTGACTGGCCGAGGCGTGTGCGGAGAGCGGGGTCAGCGATGAGTCGCCCGAGTTGGTCGGCAAACTCGGCGTCGGTACGAGCTTTGAGGCAGTTCTCGCCGTCCTTCATCCAGCCGTAGTAGACCGGAATATCGCGCACAATAATCGGCAGTCCGCAGGCACCGGCTTCGAGCACCACGATGCCTTGGTTTTCTTCATACGACGGGAACATAAAAATATCGCCGGCGGAAAATGCCGAAACAATGTCAGGCGCGAAACCAAAAAATGTGCAGTTGGCGAAATGTGGTGGAATTTTTTCGGCGGCACTGGTAAAAATTTTCCCATACCAGATGAATTTCAATGTTGGGAATTTCTCGGCAAGCGCAATAAATGTCTTAATGCCTTTTTTCATCAGCGCAATTGCCACGTTCATCACTACAACTTCACCATCGGCGATTTTTTGTTCCGCCCGAAACTGTTTTCGCTTGACTTCATCAAATACAAACCGACTTGCCTCGACGCCGTTTGAAATAAGGTGCAGTTTCTCTTCCGGAATATGATATCGCTCGTGCATAATCTGCTTGTTGTATTCCGACACGCAAATCACCGCATCCGCGGAGTTGTAGAGCTTGATCAGAAACCATTTGTAGATGCCGGCAAAATAGTGCAGTGCCCGAAAGGCGTTCGCCCACTCCTCGGCTGTTGCGTGCGCATATACAATAGTAGGTATCCCGCGACGTTTGTGGGTGCGGATGAGCCAGTATGTTCGCAACCCCTGCGCGTTGGCCTGAAAAATATCACAGGGCGCGGACAAGTCCTCCGTCCATTGAATCCCCTGCGCCGATAAAATTTTCATTTGGTTTTTGAACGCCGTCAAAAATCCCATCTCCGCCCCGCGAAAAAGATACCCGCCCCACAGCCGGTAATATTCGCAATACAAAGTCACGCGTATTTTTTCAAGAGGTTTTTTTGTGTCGGTCATGTTTTTAAATCACACTTTTAACTTAATCATCTTATAATTCTGGGAAACAACTTCCCATAAAGAAATGGTTTTAAGAATATCGCGGTTCATGCGGATGTCTTTTTTTATTCCCAACACAAAACCGTATTTTTTCCAGGCCGGCCAGGGGTTACAAACATTTTTCCAAAATACAACTTTAATCCGGCATTTGTGTTCGATTATAAATTTATTGATATAGACTTCTAATCCAAAACCATTAATTACAGGCAGTGCGTCGAGCATTTGCAGAGCGATGTTGCGTGAAAAAATTCTCTCGCCGGATATATATTCGATACCCAACCACTGAATATACGTCGGATTTCCTCTCATACTGATACTTACATCCGCCTGGTTTTTTTGAATCGGATCGATAAGCGCGTGTATGTTATCCGATGTTAAACCGATCAAGTCGGCGTCGAGCAAAAAAATGTAATCACCGGTCGATGCGTTGATCCCGGTATGAATGGCCATAGTTTTGCCTTTATTTTTTTTGTGAACAATCAATTGTATGTGTGGAAATTTTTTCAGATATTCTCCGACAATTTCCAGTGTATTGTCTTTTGAACCGTCATCGACAACAATAACTTCGCTGAGATCCGGTTGACAAGCCACAACATCAAGCACCGCACCGATTCTCGGACTTTCATTGTACGTCGGGATAATGCAGGAAATGGTTTTCATACTATTTGTGTTTCTTTTTTAAATCCTTTTCGTCATACCCAAACTCGTA
>CAIXDB010000104.1 GCA_903918125.1 uncultured bacterium
GATGACAATGGTTCGCTTTTTACAAAATACGCAAAAAATCTGGATGTGTCTTTGGACAAATGTATGCTGATAGACAATTCGCAAAAAGCGTGAGAGTCATTCCGTGCGTTGGGCGGTACAGCGTGTTTTATTACACCCGAGCATGGCCTTATGATGTATCTAGAAAATTTAAGTTGAGTACGATATAATATCTATACATGTTCACCGTCACACGCTCAAAGCACAATCCGATTCTCACGCCCGACCATATGAATTCGTTCGAGGCGTATGCGGCGTTCAATGGGTGTCCGATACGCGTGGGGAAAAGTTCGAAAAATCTGGCCTTGCTCTATCGCGCGCAGGCCGAGCCGGAGTCGTATCAGGGTTCGCGGTTTTCACTTTCGTCCATCGGGTGTGCATGGTCGCGTGACGGTGTGCATTTCAATATCAAAAGTCAGCTTGTCACGCCGGATGAGCCGTGGGAAAGATACGGTTGTGAGGATCCGCGTGTGACGAAAATCGACGGCAAGTATTTTATTTTTTACACGGCGCTGTCAAATTTTCCGTTCAACGCAGAGGGGATTAAAGTGGCGGTGGCGATTTCCGACGATTTGAAAACCATTTCCGAGAAACATCTCGTCACACCGTTCAATGCAAAAGCCATGACGCTTTTTCCGGAGAAAATAAAAGGCAAATACGTGGCGATACTTTCGGTCAACACTGACCTTCCGCCGGCAAGGCTTGCCGTGGCGGAGTTTGACACGCTCGAGCAAATGTGGGACGAGGAATTTTGGAAAAAATGGTACGCCGAACTCGACAAGCACATCTTAGAAATTCCGCGACTGCCGTCCGACCAAGTGGAAGTCGGCGCACCGCCGGTCAAGACAAAAGACGGTTGGCTTTTGGTCTACTCGCACATTCAAAATTATTTTCAAAATGACAAACTCTTCGGCATCGAGGCGGTTCTGCTCGACATGGGCAATGCGCGCAAAATAATCGGCTCGACGAACGGCGCCATGCTCGCACCCGAAGAGTCGTACGAAAAATACGGCACCGTGCCGAACATTGTTTTTCCGAGCGGGGTGCTTGTCGACCGCGACACACTGCAAATTTACTATGGTGCGACGGACACGACCTGCGCGGTTGCGGAAGTGTCGCTTTCCCACCTGCTCGCATCGATGAAATTTAAAAATAAAGATACGGATTTTGTGCGATTGTCGAAAAAACCGATTATCACTCCGCGACCGAACATTCCGTGGGAAGCAAAGGCAGTGTTCAACCCCGCGGCTATTCGCATCGGTGCGACAACGTACATTTTGTATCGCGCGATGTCACTCGACAACACGTCGGTCATCGGGCTGGCGGAGACGAAAGACGGCGTGAAGATAACCTACCGACCGGACGTGCCGGTGTATGTTCCACGCGAGTCGTTTGAAGACAAAAAAGTACCGAACGGAAATTCCGGTTGCGAGGATCCGCGCCTGGTGCAGATAAAAGACACTATATATATGTATTACACCGCGTACAACGGCGTGAACACTCCGGCAATCGCCGTGTCGTCCATCGCGGTGAAAGATTTCGTAGCGCACATTTGGAAATGGTCAAAGCCTGCGCTTGTCACGCGCGACGGCTATGACGACAAGGACGGTTGTATTCACCCGGAAAAAGTGAACGGCAAATATTTCTTGTTTCATCGCGTCAACAATATGATTTGCGGTGACTACGGTTCGTCGCCAACGTTTCCCGAGCGTAATAATTTCAAAAATATTCCGGTCATGTTTCCGCGACCGGGCATGTGGGACGAGAAAAAAGTGGGCATGTCCGTGCCTCCGATAAAGACGGACAAAGGCTGGTTGCTTTTGTATCACGGTATTTCCGACCACGGCACATATCGCGTCGGTGCGGTGTTGCTTGACAAAAAGGACCCGACTATTATTCTCGCGCGCACGACGGACGCACTGTTCCAGCCTCGCGAAAAATATGAAAAGGACGGTCAAGTGGGAAATGTTGTCTTTCCGTGCGGTGCGGTTATTGTCAAAGATATGATTCACTTGTACTACGGAGCGGCCGACTCGGTTGTGAACGTTGCAGGACTGTCTTTGAAAAAACTTCTCGCCAGCCTCACGTAGATCTCATGTAGGTATGTGGTATACTGTATCCATTATCAGATATTATTATTTTAATTTTTCAGTATGGCAAAAAACACACAAGAAAATAATGACATAGGTTCAAAGGTTGCGGCAGTCGTCGGAGTGGGCATGCTCGCGGCGCTGTCCGCTGGCGCATATTATTTGTACGGCACAAAAGAGGGTGCCAAGAAACGTATCAAAGTGCGCGGTTGGATGCTCAAGGCCAAAGGCGAGATGATGGATAAAATGGAGTCGATGAAAGAAATGAATGAAGAAACGTACGACAAACTCGTGGAAACGGTCATGAAAAAATACGAGGCGGTCAAAAACATCGATCCGAAAGAAGTGCAGGAGCTTACGAGTGATTTGAAGAAACATTGGAAGAATATCAAACGTCATCTTGACGCGGCGACGAAGCCCGCAAAGAAATCGATAAAAAAGACAAAATGAGTTAAAAATAAAAATGGGGGCTGACCCCATTTTTATTTTGTGTCTTTAATTCCGAGTGCGTAGTGCGCACCGAGAATCATCAGTCCGCCGAGAATCATGAATGAATACTGGAAGGGAAGAAATTGCAGGGACAAGAGTGCCAGAATCGGTGCGATGATGAACGACATCGGACGAGTGATGCGGTAGAAACTGATAATGTTTGTTTTTTCTTGATTAACTTGTTTAAAAAAATACGTGTCGGAGGAGATCTCTACGAGCGACGCGCCGACGCGGGTGATGAAAAGAATCGCTGCCCAGATGAAAAAACTTTTCGCCGTGATGAACGACAGACAGATGGTAGAGATGCACATGATAATAAAACCGATGGTCAAGA
>CAIXDB010000105.1 GCA_903918125.1 uncultured bacterium
AAACCCAATAGGACCCGTTGTAAGTGACGGTATTCCCCGTGGCGTAGGTCGTGCCGCTCGCCCATGCCGCGGGCTGCGAATAAAGCCGGATCGCGCGGCCAATGTCGGTCGTGAGAAACCCGCCGTTGTTGACAAAGGCGTCGGGCGTCACCGCCTGCCAGTCTCCCGGCGTGTTTGGGTTTTCTCGGCTGACTGTCGAGAGTTCCGCTTCAAGTTTTTGTTTCTCCGTCTCGAGCAATTTTTTGACCTGTTGTATATCTGTTTTCATACTATGTAGTATACGACTTTATTTTCTTATGAGCAAAGCGAATTAGAAAATAAGAAGTGCCCTTGTGGTACAAACAAAATTTCAAATCCCAATTTTTGCACACTAAAACGCTCCGGAGATGAGCGTTCGATTAGAAAAATATTCGTCGGGCACCGAAATGCCCCAAATTGTCGACTCCGGCCGGAGTCAGATGTGAACAAGGCCTTGCTCACGAAAAAAAGAACATGCGGGCAGTTTTTGATTGCTCGCGCAGATTCACTATACACAAACATTCATGAAGAAACAATGACACCGTTGTGGATATCCATTATATGGTACGCGCAACACGGCAAATTATTACAAAAAATTATTTCAAAAACTGTTCGCGGAGCTTTTTGTGGTATGCCATAGCATAGCGGTGCGCCTCGGCGTTGGCGAGAAGTATAGCCGACTCGTGCATGAGCAAATGTCGTTCGCCGAGAATGCTTTTCGGTTTATGATGTTCGTCTTTTGTGACCGCCATGACCGGGATGTGAATTTCCATCGCCTCGAGGACACTTTCCGCCGCGTTTTTTTGCGCCACCCCGCCGTCAACGACAATGAGATTCGGCAGTCGCCATTCTTCGTGCCCGAGTCGTCGTCGCAAGATTTCGCGCAAGGCTTTTGTGTCGTTGATGCCCGGTTCATCTTTTATTTTAAATTTTCTGTACTCAGCTTTTTGCGCCGTGCCATTCTCAATTACCGTCATTACACCAACCACATCTTTGCCCGCAAAATGCGCGACGTCGTATGCCTCGACACGAAAGACCAGCTCGCTTTTCTCGTGGATGTTTTCCTGTTTGATGAGTGAAATGTCATGAATGTGCGTCAATGCGAAAATTTGTCTTTTGGCTACGCCCGCTTTTTCAAACTTTTTCTCGCGTGCATATTCTTTCATCTGCTTTTCCAAATTTTTAATCAATTTTTTCTTATTGCCTTGGAAAAAATCCACAATGTTGGCAACTGTCTTTTTATATTCGGTCGCGGTCACCTCGCCCGTGCACACGCCCGGACAGAGGCCGATTTGGCGGTTGAAACACGGTCGGGGTGACTGACCCGGTTTCAGCTTCTGATCTTCCGCCGGCACGCATTTGTTATCGCGAAATGGAAAAATCCGCCGAATGATTTCCAAACCCTCCTTGATCGCCGAACCTTGTGGAAACGGCCCAAACTCATACTTTGTACCCGAGGATGATGCCCATCCTTTGTCTTCGATGGGCATCATCCTTTTTGTTTCTAGGTCCCGCCCGCGCGCGAGCATGACCCGCGGAAATTTTTCGTCGGTGATGACGACGTAGTTGAAACTTTTGTTATCCTTCTGCGCGGTGTTGTACGGCGGTTGATATTTTTTGATGAGGTTTGCTTCGAGAATGAGTGCCTCGAGCACCGAGTCGGTTTGCTGGTAGTCAATATCATGAAATTCCTCCATCATTTTGACCAGCTTGCCTCCACGCATGTCGAGCAGGTTCGGCGAAAAATAGCTCCGCACGCGGTCGCGCAAAATCGTCGCCTTGCCAATGTAGAGAATCGCCCCACTTTTTGCGCGGAAAAAATACACCCCCGGCGCCTCCGGTAGTTTCGACGTATACTTTTTGTAATTCTGTATTTCTTGACTATTCATGTTTACTATGATACATTATTTTTAGGAGTAACACAATGATTTTAAACAGTCAGTTCGACGAGAAGTTCACCAGGATACTGACCAAAAAACTCAGGTCTATGTGGAATCTGAAACATGTGTTTAAAAAAGAGGTAGCTTCTCGAAACGAAAGTGGTCAATCAGTCTCCCAAGAGTTACAACCAGGATTGGTCGCACTTCTTGAACATTTGCATCAACAGATTCCTGGGGTGGACACCCCGTCCTTTGGAGGAAAAACGGCGTCGCCGGAATCCGTAGAAACATTACTCACGGAAGCTGAAGCATTCCTCTCAAAAACACTCGATTAGTTTCAGTTTCGCACGGGCGCTGGGAGAAATCTCGGCGCCCTTTTACGTTCAGTTGACTATTATGGTGACATGTTATACTATATTTGAGGAAAAATATGGAAAACTACTACTATCCTGCACTAATTTTTGTAGCTCTTGTCATCTTTTTAGGTGGCACGGCATGGGCGGAAAGGTGGTTGAGTAAAAGATGATTTTGTTCTTGATGACACTTGCTTTTTTACAAGCAGCTGCCGTCGTCGGTCTCGCGCTAGTCGGAGGCCTCGATGATTTTTAGTGTCGGTCAGGGCTGGGAATTTCATTCTCAGCCCTTTCGCTTGCCAATTTTTCCGCACTATTTCCTCCACGATTTGTACTGTTTCAGCGTTTTTTTTAGATACTGCCCGGTGTAGGATTTTTCATTGTTTGCAACTTCCTCGGGCGTGCCTTTTGCCACGAGCTGTCCCCCGCCGTCCCCACCTTCCGGTCCGATGTCGAGTATGTAGTCCGCGGATTTAATGACATCCATATTGTGTTCGATGACGAGCACGGTGTTGCCTTTGTCCACGAGCTTCTGTAAAATCTCAATCAATTTTTTCACGTCTTCATAATGCAAACCAATGGTCGGTTCGTCGAGCAGGTAGATAGTTTTCTGCAGGTGCGGACGATACAACTCGGCCGAAATTTTGACGCGTTGCGCCTCACCGCCGGAAAGCGTCGTGGCGGACTGTCCAAGCTCGAGGTAGCCGAGCCCCACTTCGTTGAGCGTTTTCAGCCGGTCATACACAGCCGGAATGTCCTCAAAAAATGTGAGTGCTTCCTCGACCGTCATTTTCAAAACGTCGTAAATATTTTTCTTTCTGTACGTGACCTCGAGCGTCTCTTTCATAAAACGCTTGCCTTTGCACACATCGCACGGCACGTACACGGTCGGCAAGAAATGCATTTCCACTTCGATCATGCCGTTGCCCTGGCAGGTCTCGCATCGCCCGCCTTTGACGTTAAAAGAAAATCTGTTTGCCTTCCACCCGCGTGCGCGAGCTTCGACGGACTCGGCAAAGAGGTCGCGGATAAATGTCCACGCACCGGTATACGTCGCAGGGTTCGAGCGCGGTGTGCGACCTATAGGCGACTGGTCGATGAGTATCGAACGACCGAGGTACTCCGTGCCGGTGAACGATTTGCAATTGTATATTTCTGCACTGCGATATTTTCTCTCAAACCGCGCGAGCAAATTTTTGTTCAAAATTTCGTACACAAAAGACGACTTGCCCGAGCCCGACACACCGGTCACCACGATGAGCCGACCGAGCGGTATGTCGACGTTCATGTTTTTGATATTGAAAATTTTTCCGCCGCGAATTTGCAACGAGCCACGTTCGGCCGTGCGTCGCTCCTCCGGCATTTCCACAATTTTATCCCCGCGCAAATAGTCGAGCGTCAGCGACTCGGAGGGATTGGTTTTGGCAGTCAGCAACTCCTCGAGCCAGCCGGACACCACGACGTGTCCGCCATGCACGCCCGCGCCCGGTCCGATGTCGACGATGTAGTCGGAGGCAAAAATCGTGTCCTCATCATGCTCAACCACAATGATGGTGTTGCCAAGATTTTTCAAGTCGATGAGCGTTTGGATGAGTCGGTCGTTGTCGCGCGCGTGCAAGCCGATAGTCGGCTCGTCGAGCACGTAGAGCGCACCGACAAGTCCCGAGCCGAGTTGCGACGCGAGTCTGATGCGTTGCGCCTCACCGCCGGAAAGCGTGTGCGCCCGACGCGAGAGCGAGAGATATTCGATGCCGACGTTAATCATGAAAAGCAGCCGCGATTCGATTTCGCGCAGGATAACTTTTGAAATATTTTTCTCGCGCTCGGTCAGTTTCAGTTTTTCGAAAAAATCGTATGCATCTTTGATGGACATGTTTGTCAAGTCGACAATGTTGATGCCGTTCCGAATCCCTTGTGATGTATCACCGAGCATCACATGCAATGCTTCTTCTCGGAGACGCGCTCCCTTACACTTTGGACACGCTTCCTTGCTGAA
Organism: uncultured bacterium; assembly: GCA_903918125.1. Next base: position 4,248 of record CAIXDB010000105.1, read on the forward strand.
AAATTCTCGCGTACCGAGACCGTTACATTCCGGACAGGCGCCATACGGTGAGTTGAAAGAAAAAAGTCGCGGTTCCACTTCCGGATACGAATACCCGTCACGCGGACAAGAAAGTTTCGACGACATGAAAAACTCCTCGGGCACATAGTCAGCCTGTTTTTCTCGCGTCGTGTCAAGGAATCGAATTTTCACTTGTCCCTCCGACTCATTCAGTGCTTTCTCGAGATCCTCCGCCAATCGTTCCTCGGCACTTTTCAGATCTGTTGTGAAATCAGACAAACTGATGCTGTCCACGAGCACGTCGATAGTGTGGTTGCGAGTTTTCGAGAGTTCGATGCGCTCGCGCAAATTTTTCCGTTCACCGTCGACGAGCACGTACGAGTAGCCCTTGTTCAGCAAATCGTACAGGAGCTGGTAGTACTCGCCTTTGCGACCCTTGACGATCGGCGCAAAAATTTCCACTTGTCTGCTGGCATTCTCCAATGCAGTCTCCACTGTTTTCCCGAGTTC
>CAIXDB010000106.1 GCA_903918125.1 uncultured bacterium
CACGAGTTCGGACATTTCATCGTGGCGAAACTGTTCGGCATTCGCGTCGACGAATTCGGTCTCGGCTTTCCGCCAAAAATCGTCGGCAAAAAAATACGGCGAGACGGAGTACACGCTCAACTGGATTCCGTTCGGCGGATTCGTGCGAATTTTCGGCGAGGATCCGCACGCGGACAACATCACCCCGGAAAATCGCTCGCGCAGTATGTATTTCAAACCGAAATGGATCCAGGCGCTCGTGCTCGTCGCCGGCATCGTCATGAACCTGCTTTTCGCATGGCTCCTGATTTCGCTCGGCTTTGCCATCGGCTTGCCGTCGCCCGTTGACTACGGCGGGTTTGGAAATGTCACGAACGTGCATGTCACGGTCGTCGATACACTGCCGAAATCTCCGGCGGATGCGGCGGGACTTGCAAGCGGCGACCAAATCATGTCCGTCAGTGCCGGCTCGCAGACTATTTCCGGTGCGCAAGTGACAACCGACAACATTTCACAAATCATTTCGCAGAGCACCACGCCAAACGTATCGGTCACGTACGAGCGAGGAAGTGAACCGCTCCGCACCGTGAGCATCGTACCGAGCACAACACTTGTCGCCGGCAGACGTACCATCGGCATCGACATGGAGGACATCGGCACACTGAAACTCTCGCCGGCACTGGCACTCGTTCAAGGTGCAAAAACTACCGCCGGACTGACACGGGACACGGCGGTCGGACTCGGCGCGTTTCTCTGGAACATCGTCACCCTGCACGGCGACTTCTCGCAAGTTTCCGGACCGGTCGGCATCGCGCACACCGTCGGTCAAGCGCGCGAGCTCGGCTTCACCTACCTCTTGTCGCTCGTGGCACTCATTTCCGTGAATCTCGCCGTCATCAACCTCATTCCTTTCCCGGCACTCGACGGCGGCCGTTTGTTTTTCATTCTCATCGAAGTGGTCACGCGTCGCAAAATCAACCCGAAGGTGTTCGTCTGGACCAATGCCGTCGGTTTCGCCCTCTTGCTCATTTTGATGCTCGTCATCACCGGTCACGATATTTTTAAATTATTGTGACCTCCTATTTTTTGCTCAAAAAACTTTTTTCCTGTACTATGAAGTCATGAGACAATCACACCTTTTTACAAAAACTCGCAAGGAGGCGCCTGCGGACGAGACATCGACAAACGCACAACTTTTAATCAAAGCCGGATTTATTCACAAGGAAATGGCGGGGGTGTACGCATTTCTCCCGCTCGGCAAACGCGTCATAGAAAAAATATCAAATATTGTACGAGATGAAATGAACACACTTGGTGGGCAAGAAGTTCAGATGACCACACTCCAACCAAAAGAATTGTTTGAAAAAACTGATCGCTGGGACGACAGCAAAGTGGACAACTGGTTCAAAACAAAACTCGCCAACGGCACCGAACTCGGCATGGGACTGACACACGAGGAACCGATTGTGGATGCGTTGAGTGACTACATTAGCTCGTACAAAGATTTGCCGGTGTACGTATATCAGATACAACCAAAGTTCCGCAATGAGTTACGCGCAAAAAGCGGTTTGCTTCGCGGACGAGAATTTTTGATGAAAGATATGTATTCATTTGCTCGCACACAGGAAGAACACACCGAGCTGTATGAGAAAGCTGCGGAAGCGTATCATCGTGTGTACGAGAGAATGGGACTGGGGGATATCACATACCGCACATATGCCGACGGTGGAATTTTCACCACGTCTTTCAGTGACGAATTTCAAACGGTCAATGATGTCGGTGAAGACACGATATATTTGCACGAAGGAAAAAGGATTGCGGTAAACAAAGAAATTTACACTGACGAAAATCTTGCAAAACTTGGTTTGAAAAAAGACGAGCTTGTCGAGAAACATGCCGTGGAAGTGGGAAATATTTTTCCGCTCGAGTCAAAATACACCGACGCGCTCAATGTGTATTACACGGACGAGAAAGGCGACAAACAACATATCGTCGCCGGATGTTACGGTATCGGCATCAGCCGACTGATGGGTGTCGTAGCAGAAGTTTTTGCGGACGACAAAGGTCTCGTGTGGCCGAAGGAGGTGGCACCTTTTGCCGTGCATCTAATCTCACTTGGTGATTCTAAAGAAATTATTATCGAGGCGGAACGCTTGTATCAAAATTTAGCAGACAACAATATACAAGTTCTGTTCGACGACCGTTCAAAAATACGACCAGGTGAGAAATTTGCCGACGCTGACCTCATCGGTATTCCACTTCGCCTCGTCATCTCCGACAAAACCATTGCTGCAGGCAAAATCGAAGTCAAATCTCGTACCGCAACCGAATCCGAAATGATGTCTTTCGAGGAAATTCTCAAACTGTTGACAATAATATAGAAAC
>CAIXDB010000107.1 GCA_903918125.1 uncultured bacterium
CTGCCGAAAAATGTGACGGATTTCGGAAACTGCGCCAGAAAGTTGAACCCTTCGGTGAATTCTTTTGTAATAAGTGACACTCGAGCGTTCGACGCGTCATGCATTTCTTGTCGCGTCAACGGTTTAATCGGAAGGTGAATTTCCGGTGCGTTTGGTATTTCTTGTTTCATATTTTTATTCTACTACAAACCGATTGATTTTAAAAATGTTTCGCGCTCGGCATCCTCAAGCGTGCGCCACGAACCTTGGCCAAGCTTTCCGAGAGCGATGTTTTGAATGCGCACGCGACACAGGTCAGTCACCGTGTAGCCGAGTTTCTCGGTCATGCGACGAATCTGGCGGTTCTTGCCTTCCGAAAGTGTGATGCGAAATTTGGTGGCAGTCACTTTTTTCACCTCGGCCGGTTTGGTCACATATTCTCCGATATCCACGCCGTCTTGCATGTGTCGCAGAAACGCCGGCGAGTACGCGTGCGCAACCTCAACCACGTATTCTTTTTGGTGATCGTTTTTCGGATTCAACAATCGGTCGGTCACGCGTCCGTCATTGGTGAGCAAGACCAGCCCGTACGAATTTTTATCGAGCCGTCCGACGGGAAAAAGTGCCGGCGACGTTTTTGGCAACGTCGGATTATCCGTGATTTGCTTTTCTCCGCGCACGGGGTTCGTCGTGACGATGCCGACAGGTTTATTGTACGCGAAATACATTAAACCTTTGTGCAAATTTTTTGCTTTCACCACCACCGTGTCGTTTGCCACAACCTTGTCGCCAAGCACCGCGCGTCGACCGTTTATCGTCACTTTGCCCGCGCTGACCAGCTCGTCCGCACCTGCGCGCGTGGCGTAGCCTTTGTGTGCAAGGTATTTGTTTATGCGCATGGGAAAAATTTCATCCATCTCTGTATCATATAGTTTTTTCGGCGATTTACAATCACAACCGATCCGTACTATACTATAGTCATGAAAAAATTATCTAACAAAGAATGGGTGGCAATTGTGGCAAGCGTCGCAGTCGTCGGTTTCTTTTTTGTTTTCGGTCAATATATTATTACGTATTTTAAAACAGGATCATTTACCATGAATACACCAACACAGCCGGTTACTCCACACGTCGGCATCCAAGACACAACAGTTGGTACGGGTGATATTGCAGAACCGGGGACGCGCGTGACAGTGAATTACGTCGGCACATTTACAAACGGCACAGTCTTCGACAGCTCGGTTGCGCGTAACGAGCCATTTCAATTTATACTCGGCGCCGGTCAAGTCATTCCCGGTTGGGATCAAGGTCTCGTCGGCATGCGAGTCGGCGGTACGCGCATCTTGAGTATTCCGCCCGAGCTCGGTTACGGCTCGACGACCTACGGTCCGATTCCCGGCAACTCGACACTCATTTTCCAAGTTCAACTTTTGAAAGTGGAACAACCGAGTGATGCAACAACGACGCAAGGACAATAATACGTTTTAGTTTTTGGATATGAAGCAGGGCACCTCGGAAAATCTGAGGTGCCCTTTTGGTCTACTGAATGGCAGGGGTGTTATGCACGGCATGCATAACACTGATGAGATGGGTCGTTGCGTAGCCCTTTTTCTGCGTCCGTTTTATCGCGAACGCCGCGAGTACTGCAAAGACAAGAAACCCAGGACCTGCCAGCCCAACGGCAAGGAGGATGGTTCCGAAAGTATGCATCTATTTAGAATACTATACCGAATTCAAAATATGTCAAATCTGTGGTATGGTTAGTATATGAAAAAACCGCTGACATTTGAAATTCACACCGAGCTTCCGGGCACGCTCGGGCGCGCGGGGACGATTCACACTCCGCACGGCGACATTCTAACGCCGGCTTTTGTGACGGTGGGGACGAAAGGCACGGTCAAGGCGCTCACGCCGGAACAGGTGCAGGCCACGGGCGCGCAGGTGGTGCTTGCGAACACATATCATCTGTACCTTGAGCCGAGTGACGAGCAGGTGGCGAAGCTCGGCGGTTTGCAGAAGATGATGAACTGGCACGGGCCGACGATGACCGACTCCGGCGGGTTTCAGGTTTTCTCTCTCGGTGTGGCGTATGGTACGGGCTTGTCAAAAATTTTGAAACACAATGACGAGAAAGTGTTGCCTGCAAGAGCTGTACGAATCAAAATGGGACGAGGGGACGATGAAACTGAGTCTCAAATGGATGCGCTTAATGCGAGCGCAATTTCGGCAGCGGGACGCCCAGCCCGCATCGACCCAAACGGCGTGACCTTCCGCTCGCATATCGACGGCAGTGCGCACTATTTCACCCCGCAAAAATCGATCGCCATCCAGCACAACCTCGGCGCGGACATTATTTTTGCTTTTGACGAATGCACATCTCCGCACGAGTCGCTTCATTACCAGAAAGAAGCGCTCGAGCGCACGCATCGCTGGGCGAAACAATCGCTCGCGTACCACCACTCGACCGAGCACGCTGGGGCGCAAGCGTTGTTTGGCATCGTGCAAGGCGGGCGAGACGAGACACTCCGTCGTGAGTCGGCCACGGCAATCGCGAACATGTCCGTGTCGACAGAACACGGCGAGGCGACCTTCGACGGCTTCGGCATCGGCGGGTCGTTCGAAAAAGAAGACATGATGAATGCTGTGCGTTGGTGCAACGAAATCCTGCCTCGCGACAAACCGAGACACCTACTCGGTGTGGGCGAGCCGGCGGATCTGTTTGGCGCGGTGGAAAACGGTTGCGACCTCTTTGACTGCGTCGCACCGACACGCATCGCACGCACCGGCCAAGTGTACACGCGGGAAGGGAAGGTGAACCTCGAAAATGCCACCTACCGTGACGACCCGCGACCAATCGACCCCGCCGTGAAATATGTACCTGGTACCTATTTTTCAAACGCCGATTGCACCTGCTACACCTGTCAAAACTTTTCCCGCGCCTACATCGCACACCTTTTCCGCTCAAAGGAAATGCTCGCAGCAACCCTCGCCTCAATCCACAACCTCCACTTCATCATCCACCTCGTCGACACAATGCGCGCCACCCTGCTCGACAGCACGTTCCCCGCATTCAAACAGGATTTTTTGGAGAGGTATGAAAAAAGCATAAAATAGTCTTTTTTATGTGTAAAATTTGATACTTGACAAAAGTATATATAATGATGTATACTCGAACCCAGAAATCGACTTGTGGAACGGACTGGGCGAGCAACCCTACCTAATCCAAAGTGATAGAAGGAGTAAAACATGTCGGTTAATGTGTACCTCGAGACAAGTATTTTGCGAAACAAGTCACTCGTGACCACTCAGACGGGAGGAGTGCAAAAAATGGAGCTTTACGGAGTTAGCATTTATTCCAACCAAGGGCGTCCCTACGTCGTTCTTGGAAATGAAAATGATCCGGTCCCTCAAGGAATTCTTGCGTGGGTAAGTTTAATTTCTTTTTACGATATCTTTCCTCGTCGTGCTGATCGGGTAACCGGCATTTATGCTTTAAGATCAGCTGAAGGAGAGTTGGACATTGACCAAACTGGTAAATATTCGGTCAAAATTACCGGCAAAAAAATGGACGATGTGCGCGACCTATATCGTGCCATTCGCACAGGTTCACTTCAACCGGAAAAGAGCTACGAGGGTCCACAGGGCGGAAAAACCAATCAACAGCTTGAAGCCGAGCTCGCTAAGAGCGAAAAAAATCTCAATGACGCTCTGGAAGGTCTGAAGGAAATTCGAAGGCTTCAGAACTTAAATTTGGAGCTCGAAAATCTGCTTCGTGGTACTCGCATTGCGATCCAACAGGTTCGTGACCTCGCGCATCGTCTCAAGAAAGACTTCTGGTCACCTCTCTGTTTCAAAGACGAGGTAGCCGCAAAGATTGTCGACGCTCTCGATAACAGAATCATGCCTTCCAACACTGGAAAGTAGTTCACCTCCCCGTACCAAACAAAGCTACGTGCTTCTGTTTGGTACGGGGTTTTGTTTTGCAAAAATTTTCAAAATCACCACTAAAAACCACATGGCAGAAGGGCTTTTCCGGCACATCGCGCAGGAGCTTGGAAAACAACGACGACGAGTGCGTGGCACACGAGGAGGACATTGTTTTCCTGAGCGACGAGTGGGAAGAAAAATCGTACCAACGATTTATTCTGGTGACGGAAAAGCACTTCTGCCACGTGGTTTTGTCGCTATCACTTTGCCATTGCGCGAAAACCGACTTTCTGGTACACTCTTTCCATATGGAAACCAAAGACAACGCAACAGCTGGAGTGGCAAACGGCGCACTGGACGCTCTTTTTTCTGCAGGCGCACAGTTCGGATTTATAAAATCCCGCAGACACCCGTCCGCAAAACCATTCATTTTCGGAGTGAAAAACAAAGTGGAGATTTTTGACCTCGAGAAAACGCAGGAAGCGCTCGCAGGAGCACTGGCATTCGTCGAAGGCATCGCGGCAAAAAACGGCTCGATTCTCTTCATCAGTAGCAAAAACGAGGCGCGAGAGGCGATCACGAGCGTTGCGTCGAGTATCAACCAGCCGTGGGTGGCGGGACGTTTCGTCGGAGGCTCACTCACCAACTTCCCGGAAATTCGCAAACGAGTGGAGAAACTCGAGACACTCGTCGACCAAAAAGAGAAAGGCGAGCTCATGAAATATACCAAAAAGGAGCGCCTGCTCATCGACCGCGAAATCGCAAAACTGCACACACTGTTCTTTGGTTTGTCCGCAATGAAACACCTTCCGGCCGTGGCTTTTGTGGTTGATGCAAAAAAGGAGGCAATTGCCGTTCGAGAAGCACATGCAATGGGGATTCCGGTTATTGCACTTTGCGGGTCGGATAACAATCTCACCGCCGTCGAATATCCTATCCCTGCCAACGACTCGTCACGCACAAGTATCGAATATTTCTTGAAACAGGTTGCAGACAGCTACAAGGCGGGTCAGCTCCGAAAAGACGCGCCAAAAGAGGACACAAAATAGTGCACAACGAAAGATGCGCGGTCTTCCAACCGTGGTATACTATATGAGTACGGATGAGTGTGTTTATTTTTAATTTGTTCATACTATGACAACTGAAATTACAACCGAGCTGATCAAACAACTGCGTGATGCGACCGGTGTGTCCGTGATGCAATGCCAAAAAGCTCTTATCGAGGTGGGCGGGGACATGGAAAAAGCCAAAATGTTGCTTTTGAAAAAAAGTGCGGACGCGGCGCTCAAGAAAAGTGACCGAACACTCGGTGCCGGTGTAGTTTCGGCGTACATTCACAATACGAACACGGTCGGCACCATGGTAGAGCTCCTCTGCGAGACCGACTTCGTGGCAAAAAACGAGGAGTTTAAAACGCTCGCTCGCGACATCGCCATGCACGCGTCTGCTACGAACCCGCAGTTCCTAAAACGCGAGGATATCGACGAGAAGTCGCGCGCGATGGCCGAGGAAATGTTCCAGAAAGAGGTCGCGGACAAGCCGGCCGACAAGCAAGCTATGATTTTGGCGGGCAAAATGGACGCGTACTGGGCGGAGCGCGTGCTTTTGGAGCAGGCGTTCATCAAAAACCCTGAGGTGACCATCAAAAAGCTCATCGAGTCGGCTGTGCAAAAGTTCGGCGAAAAGATTGAATTGTCTCGCTTTGTGCGC
>CAIXDB010000108.1 GCA_903918125.1 uncultured bacterium
AAGCACAGTCTATTTCTGAACAGTTAGAAACGCACAAAGGTGTTGATAAACAACAATATTTGACCAATTTGTACGCTAACAGTTCAACGATGTGGAAGTGGAGGCATTGAAGCCTCATGCACTATGCGCGGACAAACGGGTCTACAATGCCTAGTGTGTTTTGAAGTTTAGACTGTGGTGCTTTAAAATACACAAAACACATCACAGTCGAGCCTCTGTTTTGAGCTTGTCCACGAGGCAGGGGACGAGCCGGATCTGAAGGTATAAGATGCAACTGTCCGTATCAGATGTCGAGACAGCGCACCCCGCCGGGGCCTAAATTAAATTTAGACGCGAGCGAAAGCAAAATCATTCATACCGAAGTATGGAGATTTTACCTGTGAAAGAGTATTCTTTGCACGTATGGTTTCCAAACGTTTTAGGAGATTTTGGAGCTCCGCATTGCGCGAATGAACGACGCATAGTGTCAAAACCTGTCACCCCCGACGAGAGGTCGCAAAACTTGCGAGCGTGCGTCGAGGCAGGTGAACCGTTATCTATTACCTTTATCTTTCAAAATTCTTTCGATGTCGCGGTCGGTGGCGCGTTTTTTGAGCGTTTCACGCTTGTCGAACTTTTTCTTGCCGCGAACCACGGCGATATCGAGTTTCAATTTACCGCCTTTATTATACACTGAAAGCGGGATGATTGTCAAACCACTTTTGTGCTCGACGTCCGCCAAAGTCTGAATTTCGGCCTTGTTGAGCAACAGTTTGCGGTTGCGTGCCGGGTCGTATTCGGGCGGCGTGTTGCCGGGCTGGTACGGCGGGACTGTCATGCCGACGACGAACGCCTCGCCGCCGCGCACCGTGACGTGGGCACCGTCGAGCTGTCCGTGTCCGGCCAGGAGGGATTTGACCTCGTAGCCCAAAAGCTCCATGCCCGCGACATATGTTTCGATGATTTCATAATTCAAGCCGGCTTTTTTGTTCGCGATGAGACTCATACCCGACATTCTAGCACAAAACCTAATGGTCATACGACCATTGCTCGCTTTCAGCGGTTGCGGTCATACGACCATTGCTCGCTTTCAGCGGTTGCGGTCATACGACCATTGCTCGCTTTCAGCGGTTGCATTTTATTTTCATGAAAATCGTGTATACTGGTCACAATATGACTCCGAATAAAATCAACAACGAACCGCGCAAGGACGACCCGCAGAAAAGAGTGACCATCAAAAAGACTCCGAACGGCAAGGAACCGAACGGCACGTCTTTGGTGACGTATATTATTTCCGTCTTGATTATTTTCATCATCATTTCCATCGGTTACTCGCTGTTCACCGGTTCCAAGTCCGCGCCGACGCCGGCCATTTCCATTTCGCAACTGGCAACGGATGTGAAGTCCGGCACAGTCACGAACATCCTCGTGCAAGGGGATAGCTTGATCATCACGTACAAAGACGGCACGAAAAAAACCGCCCAAAAAGAAACCGACGAGGCGCTCTCGCAAACGCTCGTGAATTACGGTGTGACCGGTGCGCAAATCGCCGCCGTTCCGGTCACTGTTCAAACGGACAACGGTTTGGGATATTGGCTCATCAATCTCGGTCCGACTCTCATCTCCATCATTTTCATTTTGATATTCATTTGGTTTATTTCGCGACAAGTGCGCGGAGCGGGAATTCAGGCGCTGACATTCGGTCAGTCGAAGGCGCGCATGATCGACCCGAACGACTCGTCGCAACGGGTGACGTTCAAGGATGTCGCCGGTTGCAAGGAGGCGAAGGAGGAGCTGAGCGAAATTGTTGATTTTTTGAAAAATCCGAAAAAGTTTCTGGACATCGGCGCGCGAATTCCGAAAGGCATTTTACTCATGGGTGCGCCGGGCACGGGCAAGACGATGCTAGCTCGCGCCACGGCAGGCGAGAGTAATGTGGCGTTTTTCTCAATTTCCGGTTCGGAGTTTGTGGAAATGTTTGTCGGTGTCGGTGCGTCGCGCGTGCGAGATTTGTTTCTACTCGCCAAAAAAGCCTCTCCGGCCATTATTTTCGTCGATGAAATTGACGCCGTCGGACGCATTCGCGGTGTTGGTGCCGGCGGGGGAAATGACGAGCGCGAGCAGACGCTGAACCAGATTCTCGTCGAGATGGACGGGTTTGAACCGAACGAAAAGGTTATCGTCATGGCGGCCACGAACCGACCGGACGTACTCGACCCGGCACTTCTCCGACCGGGACGTTTCGACCGACGCGTGACACTTGACCTGCCCGACCGTGAAGATCGCGAGGCAATTTTGAAAGTACACAGTACCAAAAAACCATTCGCCGAGGATGTGAACTTGCCGGTCATTGCTGAGCGCACACCGGGTTTCTCCGGCGCGGATCTGTACTCGCTCATGAACGAAGGCGCGATACTTGCCGCGCGCGAAAATCGCACGAAAGTGTCGCAATACGATTTGATACGCTCCATTGAAAAGGTCATGCTTGGACCGGAACGCAAGTCGCACATTTTATCCAAGAAAGAAAAAGAAATCACCGCATTTCACGAAGCCGGACACGCGGTACTCGCCTCGCTTTTGCCGTACGCTGACCCGGTGCACAAAATCTCCATCATCGCACGCGGCAATGCCGGCGGATACGTGTTGAAGTTGCCGCTTGAGGACCGCAAACTGCAATCGAAAAAAGAATTTCTGGATGACATCGCCGTGTCGCTCGGTGGATATGTCACGGAGAAACTGTTGTTCAACGATTTGACCACCGGTCCGTCGAACGACTTGCAGGTGTCGACGGCGCTCGCGCGAGACATGGTCACGAAATACGGCATGTCGGACTTGCTCGGGCCGGTTGCGCTCGAAGGTCAGGGTGGAAAAGTGCTCTTCGGTCGCGGTGTGGAGGAGAAGGATTTTTCGGAAAAAGTGGCGACGGACATCGACGGGGAAATTTCGCGCATCATGAACGAGGCTATGAACAAAGCACACACGACGATTGTCGCGAACCGCAAACTCCTCGATGCAATCGCACATCGCCTCATCGAAGTGGAAACCATCGAACGCGCCGAGTTCGAACAGTTGCTCATCGCCAACGGCGTGACGCCGAAAAAGAAACTGGACATCGAGCATCAGGTATAATAGAGTGGTGTGGGAGGCTGAAGCCATGATTTGTAACATAAAAAGCAATCGATGTTCATGTGGCGGGGTAATCAAAGAGAGAGAAAATCAGTTTGAGCTCAATGACCCGCCGTTGTCGCAGTGGATTTGTGAGTTTTGTCGTCTGGAATATGACACACTTCCTTTATGTGATGGAACCGTTATTGAACAGACAAAAGACGGAGCAAGGACTGCCTGCATTTGTAATAAATGCGGGTATAACCACGGGAGGTTCGCGATATTGAACGAAGCCGTGCGCACCGCGCCTTAATGAGTGTAATCGTATTTTAAAAAGCCCGGACACAAGTCCGGGCAATTCTGTATTATCATTTATTCTGACCCCAGCGCCATTTCAGTTTTTCACCGGTTTTGTAGCAAATCCAAATCATGACTATTGTGAGGATAATAAGTGACGGAAAATAATTCCACAGAAATGTTTTTGTTGTGCTTGTGGATGTTTCGGTAATAACAACAGCGTGTTGTGCGATGACAATAATGCCTGCAATATAGGCGGCTGTCACGAGCCAGCCCTGCCAGGTTACCGGTCGCCAGCCCCAACCGAAACGTTTGGCGCGGAACCAGATTTTTTTGTCGGTGTCGTTTTGTGTGTTTTGATTTTCCATAAAATGTGATAGCGTTAGTGTGTTACCAGTATAGCATATCCGCCCTTAGCTCAGTTGGTAGAGCAATTCTCTTATACAGAATGGGTCCATGGTTCGAGTCCATGAGGGCGGACAATGAAAAAAATTTCGGCAACATTCTCCAAAAAGTTTGAACAGTTGATTGATTTTGTGCAGTTCACGCACGAGTTTCAGGAAGTGATACGGGTCGCCCGACCGCCGTTTCGCGAGCGGTTTGAAAACGACGCGGAGCACAGCTATCAGCTCGCGATGGTGGCGTGGTTTCTGATCGAGCAGGACAAATTGAAACTAAATAAGGAGTTGTGTTTCATGTACGCGCTCGCACATGACCTCGTGGAAGTATACGCGGGGGATTCATTCACCTTCGACAAAAAAATTGCCGAGTCAAAACACAAAAGAGAAAAAGAAGCGCTGCAGAAAATAAAGAAACGATTCGTGTCGTTCAAAATGCTTGGTAAAATAATCGAACAATATGAAAAGAGAGAAGACGAAGAAAGTAAATTTGTATATGCTCTGGATAAACTGATTCCACCGATTCAAATATATTTGGAGGGTGGAAAGTTACACAAGGAAATGAAAGTAGATTTTGAAACATTTCTTGAAAACAGAAGTGGAAAAGTTACAAAATCGGAACTCATTAATGTGTATTGGGTTGAACTTTTGGAGGAATTGAGCAAAAATAAAGATACGCTTTTTTGGCAAAAATAACTATCTCGGAAATTCGGTTGTGAGTTCGCTCGAGTTGTAGAATTGTCCGGCGAGAGAGCCGAAACTGTACACCTGACCGCCGATGGGGATGGCTGCGCCACCGGACTGCGGGTTTGCTTTCGGTTTTGAATTATCGAAACCGACATTGAAAAGTGTCGCCAAAATGTCCGGCCGGTTTGAAATGTCATAGCCGGCAGTTTTCCATTGATGCTCGATTTCGGCGAGGTACAATCCGGCGTACAGGTAACTGTAATAGTGTGCGTGCTGGTCGGTCAGGCGGACAAAACGTTGCTGTGTGACCGGCGTCGTTGATGCGGGGAAGTCGAGCACGTGTTCGTATTGCTGGCCGAGGTAGTATGGCGATGTCGGGTCTTTCAAATTGTTTTCAATCTGTACGGCGGTGGCTTCTTTGATGCCCATCACGCCCCAGGAAAATTGCGTTTCGCTGCCGAGAATTTTCAGCGGAGCAAAATATTTTTCATACGAGGCGCGATCGTCAAAAAAGAAACGCATTTGTTCGGCGACGAGCGGAGCGATAATCAGTCGAGCGGGGACACCGGAGTCTTGCGCCGCTTTTGTGATGACCGGCTGGTCTTTCAAAATCGCCGCGCTCAAAGTTTGCCACTCGGGAAGCGTTTCCCAATAGTACTGGCCGGTCGTGTCGGTACCTGTCGCACCGGTTGCACCGTTTCCCACACCAGTTCCGCCGTTCAGAAAACTCTGTCGCTGGTTGTCGATAATTCCGCTCGAGTTTGTCAGCCCAAACTTCACGGCGAAATATCCCACAGTCAACACAAAACCGATCACGGCGAAAATCCCGACAACTGCGATCCCGACATTTCTCCAGAAATAGTGTTTCATCGGACTATTCATATCACACTTTTTCAGAAAACGCGAGAATTGACATATTTTTTCGTATAGGTAACATTACATATAGAACCGAAAGGCAAGACAATGGCAATCATGCGGCCAGAGCTATCATAGAGTCAAGCCGAAAAGGAATGTAAGGAGCCCAGACCGATAACTAAGGGTTTTAATGGGGATAGTTGTGCATGACAACTTGCAGTAATTCCTCTCCCGAAGTTTCGGGGCAGTCGGTGGTAAATTTTAATTACCACTCGAGCCGGTAGGTTCTGTTTTTAAGAGCACGGTCCGTCTGACGTGCTCTTTAATTTATCAAAAATGAATAGTGTTGTGTGAAAAAAGCATGGTGGTATACTATTTCATATATTAGTAACTATATGCATATGAACAAAGATTACAGCGAGTGGCATGCAAAGAAAACAGAAATTGAACATGGAAGTGACGAGAGATTGTTTTTTCACGAACGGGAAGTCTGGTGGTGTTCAGTCGGTAGCAACATCGGTTTCGAACAGGATGGCAAAGGTGTTGATTTTGCCAGACCGATGCTCATATTCAAAAAATTCAACAAACAAATCGCCTGGGGAATTCCACTGTCCACAAAAGTAAAGGCAGATGAAAAGACGGCAAAATTTTATTGTCCGGTAGACCTGCGTGACGGCATGGACCGAGTTGCTCTTCTGTCACAACTGAAACTGATTGACGGCAAACGACTGATTTCCAAAATGGGCGTAATAGACGAAGCAAACTACGCGGAGATACAAAAAGCGGTTATAAACCTCTGTAGTCTATAACCGCTTTTTGTATTTGTCTGATTCCGCTTTCACGGAACCGAGGCCGAAGCCGTTTAGACACATATGATACCAAACCTCGCCAAACTGTCAATCAAGTTGTGGGATAAGTGTTGAAAAATAGATTCTTCATTCAAAATGAATGTTATTTTTTGTACTTGCGAGGTATTCGGTAATGAGCGGGTAGTGGGTGAAATGCAGATCTTCCTCGACGATACGGACCGCCTCGGTGCGAGCGGCCTCGACCATTTTCAAGTTTTGAATGGCTTCCATGCCCAGGTCGGAGATGCCCCATTGTTTGCGACCGTACAGCTCGCCGGCACCACGCTGAGCCAGGTCGAACTCAGCAAGCTCGAACCCGTTTTTTGCCGTGATGAGCGCTTTCAAACGGTCGCGCGTTTTTTCACTCTTTCCTTCGGCGAACACATAGCAGTATGCCTGGTGGTTCGAGCGGATGACACGTCCGCGCAACTGATGCAACTGCGACAAACCGAAACGTTCGGCGCCTTCGATGATTATCATCGTTGCATTCGGCACGTTCACACCGACTTCGACGACAGATGTTGCTACGAGAATGTCTGTTTTGTGCTGTTCAAAGTCTGCCATGACCGACTCTTTTTCGGCTGGCGACATTTTGCTGTGAAGCGTGTCCACCATGAATTCTTTGAACACGGTCTCGCCGAGTCGCTCGGCTTCTTCGGTTACCGACTTGGCAATCATGGCAAACTCTTTGTCCGGGTCGGGTTCGTTTATGCGCGGGCAGATGACATAGAGTTGCCTGCCGTTTTTCAACTCCGCGCGAATTTCCTCGTACGTTTTGTCGCGTTCATTTGGCGTGATGATACGCGTGATGATCGGTTTGCGCCCCACGGGCATTTGGTCGAGCAGTGTAATGTCGAGGTCGCCGTACACGGTGAGCGATAGCGTGCGGGGAATCGGCGTGGCGGTCATGGAAAGCAGGTGCGGAGTAAGGTTACCTTTCGTTGTCATTTTCTGTCTCTGCAATGTGCCAAAGCGATGTTGTTCGTCAATAATTGCGTACGCGAGATGTTTGAACACGACGCTTTTCTGAATGAGCGCGTGCGTGCCGATGAGAATAGGCACTGAACCGTCAGCCACCCATTTCAAAAGTTGCGTGCGAGAAATGTTTGTCGAACCGCCGGGATTACTTTTTGACGGGAAAATTCTGCAACCGGAACCGGTGATGAGGCCGACTTTAACCGGCAAGTGTTTGAAATAGCTGATGAAGTTTTCAAAATGTTGCTTGGCCAGGATTTCCGTCGGTGCCATGTACGCGGTTTGCAGAAAGCCGGAAAGCTCTTCGCCTTTCGGACCGCGTGGATGTGCTCGCGTGACGGCGTACACGGTCGTTGCCGCCACCGCCGTTTTGCCGGAGCCGACATCGCCTTCGAGAAGTCGCGACATGGGGTAGCCTTTTTTGAAATCGGCGAGGATGGCGTCGATGGCGCGAGTTTGCGACTCGGTAGGTTTGAAAGGAAATCGCGCAATAAATTCTGCGACGTCACGTGTGCTCGTCTCGATGTCAAATGTTTTCTGCGTGTTCCACAGTCGGCGATCGTGTTGTTTCTGCAATTGAATGAAGAAAATTTCTTGAAAAGCAAAACGCTTGCGTGCGGCGAGGGCGTTGTCCTGGTTCATCGGCGCGTGAATCCAGATGAGCGCCGTGCGGATGCCGGGCAAGTTGTATTTTTCCAAAATATCTTCGGGAATCGGATCGACAAGCGTGTCGAGCAAACCGCTTTTGAAAATTTTCTGGACGGTGTGGTAGAGCCAATGCGATGTCACACCTTTGCTTTCCGGGTAAACGGGGTAGAGCGCGTGCTCGTCGTGGCCGGGACCAAAGAGTGACTCGCCGACCGAGTCGGGAAGCGCACGCACCACTTCGATTTTGGGATTGCTTATGTAAAGATTACTCGTGCTTTTGTCACCGATGCCGACGTTGCCGGAATTCTTTTTTCTCTTCTCACTTACTTTTCCCTCGACGCGCACGAGCTGTCCGTCGATAACCATTTTGGCAATGTACGGCTGGTTGAACCAGACGAGCTTCACATGTCC
>CAIXDB010000109.1 GCA_903918125.1 uncultured bacterium
GTCACTTCCGTGTTGTCCTCGAACACGATGTCATCCCCATCCCCCGCATCCGTATCCACCTCCGGCTCTTGTTTTTTTATTTCGTCGTCATTCATATGTGTAGTATATTGGAAAAAGCTCATCATATCAAATTTTCGGAGCCTTTCGCAGTCAATTAGAAAATAACGACGCAGGCGTGCGTGGCACACGCCGAGGAGATTATTTTCTTGATTGACGAGAAGTTCGCTGGCGAAGCTTCGCCAGACAGATTGCTCCGGAAAATTGATGTGATGAGCTTTTGAAACCTTATCGCTTACTCCACTGCGGAGCCTTGCGCGCTTTCTTCAAACCGAACTTTCTTCGTTCCTTGGCTCGCGGATCACGTTTGAGATAGCCGACTTTTTTCAACGTCTTGCGAGTCTCGGTAGTATGCGCAACAATTGCGCGGGCGATACCATGTCGAAGTGCCTCGGCCTGCGAGTGAATTCCCCCACCGACAATGTGGGCAGTCAGTTTGAACTGTGTGCCAAGCGTGTCACCGACTTCTTTGAATGCTGCGTGCGCAATGTTTTGCATTTCGACAACCGGAAAGTAGACATGCAATTCTTTATCATTAATCAAAAAACTGCCTTTTGTCGCAGGAGTGATGCGGACACGCGCAATAGCCGTCTTGCGTCGGCCGACCGCCTCGATGTATCTTGTTTCTGATTTTGCTGTGGTTTTTGTGGCTTCCATTTTTTCTGTATTATTCTGTGACAATTAAATTTTTCAACATTTTGCTTCGCAATTTGTTTTTTGGCAACATGCCTGACACCGCTTCGCGAAACAACTCGCTGTGACCTTTGTTCTCGATGACTTTCACCATTGTCGGCTGTTTCAAACCGCCCGGGTAGCCGGAATATCGACTGTATGTTTTCTGGGTCAATTTTGCAGGGAAGATTTTCGCCTTTGATGCGTGTGTGATTTCAACCGTGACTGTCGGAGCGATATTGCGCGCGAACTCTGCCGTGTTTTTGCCCATGAGAAATACCGCCGCTTGTGTGGCTACTCGTCCGACCGCTTTATCTGTTGCATCTAGTGTGTATTTCATGTGTGCAAAATTAAAAAGTTAAACAAATTCTATTACGGCCATCAACGCCGCGTCACTAACTCGTGCCGGAAGTTTTGTAATGCGTGTGTAGCCGCCTTTTCTGTCGGCATATTTCGGCGCGATGAGCTTGACCATTTTGTCCGCACCTTCCGCGCCGATTTTGGCAACCAACAGTCGTCGAGCGGCAACCGTACCGAGTCGTCCTTGTGTGACCATTCGCTCGACGTACGGTCGGAGCTCGCGCGCCTTGGCGTCGGTTGTTTTGATTTTACCCGCCACAACAAGCGAGCGCGCAAGCGATTTCATCAGTGCGTTTCGCACCTTGCGTTCTCGTCCGAATGTTCTTTTGTTGTTTGAATGATTCATGAATTATTTCAACGTAATGTTGTAGTTTGCAAGCACTTCCTTTATCTCCGCCACAGCTTTGGCGCCGAGACCTTCTATTTCGAGAATGTCTTTCTCTTTCTTGCGAGCCAGACCGCCGACAGTGCGAATGTTGGCATTCGACAGTGCGTTCAATGTGCGAGCCGACAAGTTGAGCGACTCGATGCGAGTTTTCAAGACATCGTCGTCCACCGAGACGGATTCTTTGCCGTCCGCTTCGGCAGGAGCCGATTGTATCACTTCTTCTTCTTTAAATCCAATGATTGCCTTGAGCTGCAAAATCATCGTCTCGATTGACTTCTCGAGCGCTTGTTTCGGCGTGATGGTACCGTCCGTTTCGATGAAGAGTTTCAGTCGGTTGAAATCCGTTCGGTCGCCGACACGCATGTTTTCCACCTCGTAGCTCACGCGACGAATCGGTGTGAAAATGGCGTCGAGGGCGATCATGCCGATATCCACGCGAGTTTTTTGCAATTCTTCCTTCGAGACGAAGCCGAGACCTTTTTCAATGGTGATGTCGAGGTCAAGCTCGCCGGATTTGTCGGTCAGGTTTGCAATGACAAGCTCGGGGTTTAGGACTTCCACGCCGCCGGGAACTTTGATGTCGCCTGCGGTCACTTCCTTGACACCTTTTGCTTTCAATGTAATAACGGTCGGTTCGTCGCCCACCATGCTGATACGCACTTTTTTCAAATTCAACAGCATGGTCACGACGTCTTCTTTGACGCTAGGAATGACTGAAAATTCGTGGTCAATGCCGGACATTTTGACTGCAGTAATGGCAACGCCGGGCAGAGACGAGAGAATAATGCGTCGAAGCGAGTTGCCGAGCGTGTGGCCGTAGCCCGGGTAAAGACCGTCAATCTCGTACGAGCCGATGAACTCATGCTCGGAGACTATCTTTGGTTTCGATGGTAAAACGATTGTGTAATCAGACATGTAGGGTGGGTTAAAATGATTAATAATTTATTAAAATATCCTGTGGATTCTACACTAAAAACATCCGGGATGCAAGCGTCTACGCCATTTCAGCATTATGAACGGCTGTAATATTCGATAACGGCGTTAAGATCAAACATTGTGTCGGACTGGAACTCCGGCTTGGCAGTAACCGTGGCGGTTTTTTTGACCGCGTCGTATCGCAACCATGACGGTACCGTTCGCTCACCTGCCGACTCCTTGGTGAACAGCGCCGAGCCCTTTGAACCTTCGCGAATGGTAATGACATCGCCAAGCTCCATTCGACGCGATGGAACATTTGTCTTTCTGCCGTTGACCAGAATGTGACCGTGCGACACCATTTGGCGACCGGCGCGACGGGTCGAGGCGAGACCGAGTCGATACACCGCGTTGTCGAGACGTGACTCGAGGAATTCAAAAATGGTGTGCGTGGTGTGCGTGGCTTTGCGAGCGATGGCCTCTTTGACGTAGTTTGAAAACTGGCGTTCGGTCAAGCCGTACGTGAAGCGCGCTTTTTGCTTTTCGTTCAATTGGAGCGCGTACTCGGATTTTTGTTTCGTGAACGATCGGGTTTTGCTTTTGCGCTCCTGTCTTTGCACGAACTTTTGTGTCTGAGTTTTCTCAAAAATTGGTGCTCCGAGGCGACGTGCTATTTTGTATTGTGGTCCTGTGATCATGGAATTAAAATTTAATTATACCCTTCGCGGTTTCTTCGGCTTCGGCCCGTTGTGCGGCACCGGCGTGACATCTTTGATGGACGTGATGGCGATACCTTTGGAAATAAATCCGCGAATGCCCGACTCGCGACCGGAGCCGACGCCTTTGACCATCACCACCACCTCGCGCATGCCCATGACGGACGCTTTGCCACCGAGAATCTCACCGACTTTTGCCGCAGCAAACGGCGTGCCCTTCTTGGCGCCTTTGAAACCGATAGCACCGGACGATGACGTGGCGAGCACGTTGCCTTTCGGGTCGGTCAAGATAATTTTAGTGTTATTGTACGTCGATTCGACAAAAAGAATGCCGTTATCGACTTTTTTCTTGGATACGGTTGCAGGCGCTACCGATTTCTCCGCGCCACCCTCCCCATCTGTTTTTACGATTCTTTTTTTACCCATTTTCGTGATTATTATTTTTTATTTCTTGTCCGCCACTTTTCGTCCCGTTCCGGCAGTCTTTCGCACGTTTCCACGACGTGTTCGGGAATTGGTCTTCGTTCGCTGACCGCGAGAAGGAAGCCCTCGCTGATGTCGCGAACCGCGGTACGACTTGATGTCTTTCAAGCGTTTGATGTTTCCGGCCACCTCGCGTTTCAAATCCCCCTCTATTTTCACACCTTCTGTTCCCTTTCTGATGGCGTTTTCCTGCTCGACAGTGATGTCTTTTGGCTTGGTACCATATGGAACTTTCGCTTCGTCGAGAATTTTGTGTGCTCGCGAACGACCAATACCGTACAGGACTGTCAGTCCGATTTCAATTCTTTTTTCGTCTGGGATTGTGATTCCGATGATTCGCATGATATTTAAAAATTAACCCTGGCGCTGCTTGTGGCGAGCGTTCGCCTTGCACACCACATACACATAGCCCTTTCGACGGACCACCTGACATTTCGGACATATTTTTTTGACAGATGATTTTACTTTCATTGGTATTGAGGCTCTGGTTTAGCCTCTCTTCACTATTCTGCCCTTCCCGCCGTATGGGTCAATCTCGACAGTCACTCTGTCACCGATAAGCACGCGGATGCGGTGCAAGCGCATTTTGCCCGAAAGATACGTGAGGAATTCCTCGCCGGTATCGTCTCGCTTCACTTTGAAAAAAGCATTTGGCAAAGCCTCGGTGACAACACCGGTTATCGCTTGCGCTCTTTTGTTGGGATCAGGCATGTATATTAAATAACCGACAACCTCAAGCACATGAAACACGAAAAAGTGTTAGGCGCTCAATGGATAGTATAGTAGCAGAAGTGGGTTTGCACGTCAACCGATGTGTCAAACAACCTCAAAATCCCACACCCATAATCATTTCCGGATACGCTCAACCGGCCAGCGCCGGTCTCACTCCTTGTCCTCGGCCTTGACTTGTCAAGAGCCCCTGTTGCACGGGGTCATTGACAAGACCATGCTCAAGGCCTGCGGAGTCTCCGGAAATGATTATGGGTGTGGGATTTTGAATAGTGATTTTGAAATTTAGTTTTCAAACATGACAAAGGTCGGATACGCAATACGCACCGACCTTTTTAACTCACTTTCTTTCTTCACTCCACGGTTCTCCGAGAAGAAAAGCTTCAAGGAGTGTCCTGCAAAATCTTGTTCGCCCGCAACTAACTTTGGTGTACAGATTACCACCTTTATCATAATCTTCTCGCAGTTTTTTGTCCCATGCTTTTCTGGAACGATCTACTTCTGCTTTCTGAATTTTATTATTTGGCTGTTCCATAACTTTTCCAATAATTACCTTGCCACGTCAGTCAAAAAATTGCAACCGATTGCATTGTTGATATACTAAACATATGGAAATACGCGACCTGAAGAAAAAAGATTTTCCGGCGTTGCTCACGGAGATTACGGATCCGCCGAAGGCATTGCGGATTGTCGGCGAGATTCCGCAGACGGAAAAATATTTGGCGGTGGTCGGCTCGCGCAAGTACAGCGAGTACGGTAAAGCGGTGTGCGAGAAACTGATCGAGGGGTTGCACGGGTATTCTATTACTATTGTCTCCGGCCTGGCGCTCGGCATGGACTCGATCGGGCATCGGGCGGCACTTGAGGCGGGATTGCCGACGGTGGCGATACCGGGGTCGGGGCTTGATGAGAATGTTTTGTATCCGACTGCACATCGCAGGCTGGCGGAGGAAATCGTCGAGAGTGGCGGTGCACTGCTTTCCGAATTCCCCGACACGATGCCGGGACTTCCGCACAACTTTCCTCAGCGCAATCGCATCATCGCCGGTATGTCGCACGCCACGCTCGTGGTCGAGGCTGAGCTCAAGTCCGGCACGCTCATCACCTCGAAATACGCACTGGACTATAATAGAGACGTGTTCACCGTGCCTCACTCCATTTTTTCCAAAACATCCGAAGGTCCGCACATGCTTCTGCGACTCGGTGCCACGCCGATTACTCAGTCGGACGATATCGTCACGGCACTCGGCCTGCGACCGCGCGGCGAGCTCCTGCAGGTGCGCGACTACTCGGACTGTTCAACCGACGAGCGCGAGCTGATCGACCTGCTCCACGAACCAATGTCGCGCGATGAAATCATCCGCCGACTCGGCAAACCGGTATATGTCACCCAAACCATCCTGGCCACGATGGAAATCAAAGGGCTGATCGAGGAGAGCATGGGCGAGATGCATTTGGTGTGAATGTAAAAAATTTTAGTATGTAAAAGGCGCCTTGGGGGCAGGCGCCTTGAAACTGAACCAACAAAAGTACGATTACACGTCTTCGGGATCATCCCGAACATACACCAGCTGGCTAAGCGAACACGGGTATTTCACCCCGTTGTCCGTTCTTGTGCCATGATCGGAATCCCGCTTCCTCATCACGACTCCAATCGGAGTCAGGGAATAACAACTCCCCACACCGAAACTACCAAATTTGACACGCTCGTCGACTACTGCAGTTGTGAGAGCTTTTGTTGTTTTGACGGCTGTTGCCACAGTTTATTCTCCAGTGTTAATTCAACACCCATTCATCTTCATTGTCAATTCATTCGAAAAACAGAAACTGTGGAAAAATTTTTTGGCAAAAGGAGAACAAAAAAGTTCAAAGTACCGACAAAAACGAAAAATGATTGGCGTAAAAACAGAGGGTGCGGACGTTGCGGTTCGCATCTTTTTTCGTTTCAGCATTTGCCAAAAAATTTTTTTAAAGTAATAATCAAGCAATGAAACTTTTAATTGTTGAATCGCCGGCAAAGGCAAAAACCATTTCGAAATATTTGAATGACGCGAGCGCGAAGGAACGCATCGAAGTGATGGCAAGTGTTGGGCACGTGCGCGACCTGCCGAAGTCAAACAAACAAGCTATCGACATCGAGGCGGGTTTTGTGCCGCACTACGAAATTTCCAAAGGCAAGGAAAAAGTTGTGGCGGACATTCGGGCAGAGGCGAAAAAAGCGACGGAAGTCCTGCTCGCAACCGACCCCGACCGCGAAGGCGAGGCAATCGCGTGGCACATTGCGGAGCTGATTACACATAAAAAATCTGACAAAAAAATCAAACGTGTGACATATCACGAGATTACAAAAGAAGCCATCGAGGAAGCGCTCGAACATCCGCGCGAGATTGACCAGAACTTGCGACAAGCGCAGGAGGCGCGACGCGTGCTCGACCGACTGGTCGGGTACGATTTGTCCGGTTTGATTTGGAAAAAAGTGCGATACGGTCTCTCCGCCGGACGCGTGCAATCCCCCGCCCTGCGCATTGTTATGGAACGCGAGCGAGAAATTCGGGCGTTTGTGTCGCATCCTTTCTGGGTTATTTCCGCGGATGTAAGTCAGCAGACACTCCGTGTCTGGAAACAAAAAATTTCAGACACGGAGTGTCTGAAATTCACTGTGGTGTGTGAGGAAGAACCGACGGACAAAAAAGAAGTTGAGCGAATCGTGGCGATCGGCGAGAAAGCCGGTGCAGAAAAAAAGTGGGTGGTGACGGATATAAAAGAAACGGAGGTGAAGAAATCTCCGCGTGCGCCGTTCATCACATCAACACTCCAGCAATCCGCATCGTCGCGACTCGGATTCACCCGGCACGCACGATGGGCATCGCGCAGAAATTGTACGAAGCCGGACACATCACCTACATGCGAACCGACTCGACCAAC
>CAIXDB010000110.1 GCA_903918125.1 uncultured bacterium
AGCAGATTTATGTAGTGCTGGAAGGCCAAGTGGACTGAACCACGAGGTAGGGCTACATTTATAATATGCCAACATCCCAACTCAATCTGAGAGGATGAAGATATAGTCTGTGCTCCTAGTAATAGGGGAATAAACGACGAGAGGACCGAGTTGAACTGACCTCTGGTCTATCTGCTGTTTTGCCAAAAGCACCGCAGAGTAGCTAAGTCGGGAAATGATAAACGCTGAAAGCATCTAAGCGTGAAGCATACTTCAAGATTAGGAATCGTTTGAGACCCGTGAGAGATGATCACGTGATAGGCATTAGGTGTACGCACAGCAATGTGTTGAGCCGAGATGTACTAATTAGTCGATTCTCATTAGGAAATTTAACAATCACACGCTTTGTCCTGTTACATGGAATGAAGCCCGAAAGGGTCATGACATGATTTTGCTTTTTACTTACAATTTATTCAGTGTTGCGTTTTGGTGCTTTAACGCGAGGGTCACACCTGTTCTCATTCCGAACACAGAAGTTAAGCCTCGTAGTGGCGATGGTACTGGCAACGGGAGAGTAGCTAGGCGCCAGAACGGAGCATTGAATAAAATGAATTATGAATTTTTGGACTGGCTGGGCGGGACAATTGTCCGTACAGCCTTGCTTGGGTTTTGTATCTGGCTATTGTGGTACATGTGTCACAAACCTCGGTAGCCAATGCCCGCACCTCGCGGGCATTTTCTGTGCTATAATATTTTTATGTTGTGGGCTACGAAAAGAAAGCTGATGTACGGGACGGGCGTGTTTGTCATCCTTGCGCTTGTCGGAGTTTTCGTGTATCACACGTTTTTCTACACCGCGCCGACCTGTTTCGACCATATTCAAAACGGCGGTGAGACGGGTGTGGACTGCGGCGGTCCGTGCACCGCGGTGTGCACGTCGGACGCGCTCGCTCCGGTGGTGTTGTGGGCGAAAGCGTTCAACATTTCGGGTAACGTGTACTCACTCGCCTCGTATGTCGAAAATCCAAACGTCACGTCGGGCAACGCGCAGGCACAATACACGTTCACGGTGTACGATGCAAACAATCTTGTCATCGCCACGCGCTCCGGCACCACGTTCGTTCCCGCCAATAAAAAATTCGTGGTGTTCGAGTCAGGGCTGAGCATTCCAAACTCTGTGCCGAAACGTGTCGACTTTGAGTTCACATCCTTCGGTCAATGGCAAAAACAAACACAACCCGATCCGAATCTGACCGTCAACTATTCCGCGCTCGAATCCACCTCGACCATTCCGCGCATCGACGGCACAGTCACGAACAACTCGCAAAATGATATTTCGACAGTCGAGCTGACCGGCCTCGTATCCGACAGCGCTCAAAATGTCATCGCCGTGTCGCGCACGTTTGTGGATAATCTTGCCGTCGGCGCAACGGAGCCGTATGTTTTCACCTGG
Source organism: uncultured bacterium (assembly GCA_903918125.1). Next base: position 1,433 of record CAIXDB010000110.1, read on the forward strand.
CCGAAACCGTTTTCGCTCGGTGTCGAAGCATGTATACAGCCTGTTGATGTCGCGCTGGTACTCGATCGTTCGGGAAGTATGCGTTCCGAGTCCGTCAATCCGCCGGAACCCTTCACCACGGTGAAAAAACACGGCTGAAAGTTTCGTGCAAAATCTGTCGGCTAACGACAACGTTGCGGTGTTTTCATTCGGTGACACAGCTCGCTTGGAAAGTGGCATCGCATCCGGTACGCCGTCGGCACTCTCGGCCATTGACGCATTGAACCTCGCCTCGACATCCGAGCAGACGGACATTGGCGACGGTTTGTTGGCATCGGCACAGACACTTTCGTCAGACGGCACAAGCAATCACAAAATCATCGTTCTTCTGACAGATGGCGTGCCGGATGAACCGACCGTCAAAGGTCAGCCGGACTATCCGAAAATGTTTGCCGAGCAAATGGCAACGACGTTAAAAACGGAAGGTATCACACTCTACACCATCGGACTCGGATCCGGTGTTGATGCTAACTTCCTACAAACGCTTGCCACCGACAACACGCACTATTTCTTCGCGCCGGACAAAACCACGCTCGCCGGCATTTACTCGACCATCGGCCAAAGTCTCTGCCAGAAAAAACCGAGTACCATTCAAGTAATCTACCGACTGCCGCAATAACATGTTTGTTTTTTCCTATCTCAAGTCAGTGTGCAAAAACGTCGACTGGATTCTCTTCGGCGCAGTGTTGACAGTTGCCACGTTCGGCCTCGTGACGATGAATTCTTTTGTCGGGCACACGGAATATTTCAACCATCAAGTCATGTGGCTTGCGGTTTCCATCGTTGTCTTTTTTGTCGCGAGCATGGTTGATTGGCGGTTTTTGAAAAACACGCGCATTATCGTGTCGTTGTATGTCGCCTCGGTGGCAATGCTTTCTCTTTTGTTCGTTCTCGGCAGCGTGTTCAAAGGCGCGCACTCGTGGTTTTCGCTCGGCGTCTTGTCGTTCCAGCCGGCGAACCCGATCGAGCTCATTATCATTCTCGTCCTGGCGAAATATTTTTCCCGTCGTCACATTGAAATCGCCAACATTCGTCACGTCATCGTCTCCGGTTTGTATGTCGGCATCGTCTTCGTACTCGTCCTTCTTCAACCCGATTTCGGCGGTGCGATGATTGTCTTTTTCCTCTGGCTCGGCATGGTGCTCGTTTCCGGCATTTCAAAAAAACATCTGCTTCTTGTGTTTCTCATCGGTGTTGTCATGTTTGGCACCGCCTGGCTTTTTGTTTTCAAACCGTACCAAAAAGCGCGCGTTGAAACGTTCATTCACCCGCTGACCAACGTCCTCGGCTCCGGCTACAACGTCTACCAGTCCACCATCGCCATCGGCTCCGGTCAAGTGCTCGGCAAGGGCGTCGGCTATGGTACGCAAAGCAAGCTCCAGTTTCTGCCGGAATATCAAACCGATTTTATTTTCGCCGCCTTCGCCGAGGAGTGGGGATTTATCGGCGTGCTGCTGCTCTTCATTTTGTTCGGCATCATTTTTTGGCGCATGTTGGCTGTCGCTAGCCGCGGAGGGAGTAATTTCGAAGTGCTGTTCGGTGTCGGTCTGACGTTGCTCTTTCTCATTCATGCCGTCATTCACATCGGGGCAAATACCGGACTGCTTCCGGTTACCGGCAACACCTTGCCGTTCATGAGTTACGGCGGTTCGCACCTGCTGACCGAATTTTTCGGCCTCGGCATACTCGTCGGCATGAACCGCTACGCCCGCCCGGTGCAC
>CAIXDB010000111.1 GCA_903918125.1 uncultured bacterium
AAATATATAGAACAAGACTGGTTTGATTTTAATACATTGCCAAAACCACTGTTTTTGCCGTGGCAACAATTATTGAAATCAGAATTTATAGAAAACATTAAAAATTCTCTTCGGCTCAGTTGTGAGAAATAAAAAGGCTCTGAGCACACATAGTTGCATGTGCTCAGAGTCTCAGGCTTTTCAACCCGGGTCGTTTTCTCAAACAGTAGCGTCGAGCCGATATCCGCTGCTCTGGGATCGTTTTTTACGCGGGGTCTACTGAAGTGATCCGGCCTGACCGGAAGTCGCTGTTTTTGTCCATGACCGTTGACCAACGGACCAGCGACTGGATGATGCACAGATGAATGTTCATCTGCCTTTAAGTATATCATATGCGATTTTAAACAAAAGTCGAAAATGTGGTATGCTTTTTGCATGACCATGGAATCAAAAGACACATATTTCGTTGCAGTGAAAGTTTTCCTCGAGAAAGACGGGAAGTTTTTGGTGATGAAAGATAATTTCGGTGATTGGGATTTGCCGGGTGGACGTATTAAAAAAGACGAGTTTGAGACACCGCTTGAAGATATCATTGCGCGAAAAATGTCTCAGGAAGTTGGGTCAGATGTGCGATATAAAGTTGGCAAACCGATTGTGTTCTTGCGACATGAACGTGTTGAGCAATCGCCTGGCAATCCGACCGTCCGGATTTTTGCGGTGGGGTATTCCGCGAAATACTTGGGTGGGGAGGTACAACTGTCCGAGCGACACACAGAAATGCTGTGGGCTGATATCAAAACATTCAAACCGGAGGATTATTTCAAGGGTGGCTGGCTCAAAGGTGTGCAGGAGTATTTGGCGATTAAGAATAAAGAATAATTTATGAAACTACTACTCACATCAGGCGGAATCACGAATCAATCAATCGCACATGCGTTATTCGAGATGGTTGGAAAAAAGTCGGAGGAAACATCACTCGTGTATATTCCCACTGCGGCGAATGTGGAAATGGGGGACAAAAGTTGGATGATTGACGACCTTGTCAATTTGAAAAATCTCGGATTGAAGTCAATTGATATTGCGGATATTTCTGCGATCGAGAAAAAAGTGTGGTTGCCGAAATTTGAACAAGCAGACATTTTATTTTTTGAGGGTGGCAATACGTTTCATCTTATGGAATGGATTAATAAATCCGGTTTAAAAGAAATATTACCAGGACTCCTCAAAACAAAAGTATATGTCGGGTTGAGTGCCGGCAGTATGGTGGTGTGTCGGGATTTGGCGCTGAAACTTTCACACGTATTGTACGAAGAAGATTTGGACAGAGCGGAAGACATGTCTGGACTGGGCTACGTTGATTTTTATATTTTACCCCACTTGAACTCGGAATATTTTCCGAAATTGCGAAAGAAAAATATTTATGAGGTAGTGACGGGAATGACTGAAAAAATATATGCATTGGATGACCAATCGGCATTGAAAGTGGTGGATGGTGAAGTTGAGATAATTAGCGAATGGGAATATTTAATATTCAACTAAATCTATGAAACCATACGAAAAAATGACAAAAGATAACACCGCTCTGGTTGTTATCGATATTGTGAACAGTTGTTGCCACGAGAAATGCGAAACTCCGGAGTGGGGAATCAGCTTTTCAAAAATTAGAGACATGATTTCCAAACTGGATAAGTTTATCGATGAATTTAGAAATACAATCGGCGGAAAAATTATTTTCACAAATCTCACGCCTTGGACCAAGGAATTTTTGCCGGAAAATATCAACGAACTGTATACGGATCCGAACACCACATATTACGGAGACGGCTCTGATTTTGAAAACGAATTTTATGTTGTCAAACCGAAAGAACATGACATTGTGATAACAAAAAATAATTACGATACATTTTCAAATCCTGAGTTCGATACCATTCTCCAAAAAAACGGAATCAAATACATCGTCATGACGGGCGTATTCACTGACGGTTGTGTTCTTGCTACAATTGTGGGTGGATTTAGTCACGGATACAATTTTGTAATTCTGAAAGATTTGGTTGAAACAACTGATAAAAAAGTCAGGCAAGAACTTTGTCGATATTTGATTGATTATACTTTCCCGGTTCTGTATGGAAAGACAATAGATTCCAGAGAACTTATCGAAAACTGGGATACATGAAAAGGTTATAAAGAATGTGGTACAATAAACCTATAAATTTAGAAATAATTGCATACAAATATATGTTCGAAAAACTATTTAATACACAAAAAAATCCGGAGGAAGCAGAGGGAGCTTTGATACTATTGTTGACTCAGGAATTTGACATGGGGGTAAACGGTCCGGCAATGTTTCGTGCCTTTAGGGTTGCTCGAGAAGAAAATAGAAGTAAAAACTACGGTTTGACCAATAATCACCTGCTTAATATTGTGAAAAAAGTCGCCGAGGATATGATTAGTGCGATTGATGAAGTACAGCAAGGTGGGCGAGAACAAATTATCGCCAATATCAACGCTGAAGCCGAACAACTTTGCCAAGATTTGTCTGAAGATGAACAAAAAAGTTAGATCAATATTTTTTATATGAAACAAGACCAAATACACAAACTGACCGAGCGAGTGCGAAAGGTTGAGGCGAAATACAAGGCGGACTTTCCCGAGGTGAACATGGATAGGGATTATGTGCCATTCAAGATTACCGAGGAGTGGGGCGAATGCTTGCAAACATATCTCATGTTGACCGATCGCGGTCGCCAGAAAGGAAAAAGCAAGGAAGAAATAAGAGACATGTTTTCAGACGAGCTCGCCGACGTGTTCGCGTATTTGTTACTGTTTGCCCATGACGAAAAAATCGACATCGTCGAAGCGTTGGAGAAAAAATGGTTTGCGTATTTGAAATAAATAAAGAAAGGCTTGCACATTGATGTGCAAGCCCTTTAAATGTTGAAACAAATGAGACTATTCGATTTCGAACGTCGAACCGTGGCGTCGAAACGCTTTTCGCAGAAGCGCTCCGCGCTCGCCATGTGAAAGTGGTTGCATACGGTCGCGAAGTTCGAAAAAGAACCAGATGAACTTCTTGGCTGCCGGGTCGTTTTCGTTTTTGAACCGGTGAGCTTTCTGAATCACATTTTGGATTTGCGAAGGATCGTGTTCCAAAATTTCCTTCGCGTTCTGTTTGAACTCAGTCATCGAACTGCATGAGTCCAAGTCTCTGCAGGTGACGGCACATTTCGCCGATGGTTTTCCCGCTTGCAGTGCGTCGAGTTGTTCTTCGGCTATACGTAACCTGTAGCTTTTTTCGGGGACCAACCCCGCTTTGAATAATTGTTCTGCAAAGGACATACGATCTCCTGTTGTTAAAGATAACATACTATAAATATAAAGTCAAATACAAATTTTGTCTTAGAAATGTTACAGTGATGTCTATGAATGACTCACAAACAATCCCAGAATTCGGGACGAAACGGGAAAACGAGGAGCGACGCGATGGCGGGTGCGCGGTGGTGTTTGACCCGGCGACGCAGAGGTACGCGGTGAATAAACACGACGACAACGGGTTGCTCATACTTTTTTCCGGCGGTGTCGGTCCCGAGGAAGATATTCAAGAGGGGATTTTGCGAGAGGTTGTCGAGGAAAGCGGACTGCACGACTTTCTGTATGTCGAGAAAATCGGCGAAGCGATGACGCACTACTATCATTTTGCAAAAAAACTGAACCGAGTTGCGCACGCGACGTGTTTTCTGGTGATTCTGAAAAGTGCCGACCTGGTGGAAACGCATCTGGAGGCGCACGAAAAATTTACACTCCTGTGGAAAACAGCCGACGAGATTTTTACGAACTGGCATGAGCACAACGCAACGCATGACCACGACCACTGGATATATTTCATGAAAAAAACGGTCGCTCGCGCAAAGGAACTCGGGTACGACACGACGAGTACACTATGAAGATTCATACATCATACATACACCACATCTCGACCTTTTCTTTTTTTCGGTATCGTGTATACTGTTTCCATATGGCAAAACGACAAGCGACAAATACAAAAAACAAAACATCGCGTTCACACAAGACGAAGAAACGCTTGGCGATAAAACGAGCACGGTTTATCAAAGAAGGAAAGATCAAATAGTCATGTCCGCGGATACGAATGACATGTCGAAGGCAGGTTTGGTCGTGGGCGAATCGCGAAACGGTCGCGGTGTTTTTGCAACAAAAAATTTTTCGCCGGAGGAGACGATGTACAAAGTGGTCGGAACATTTTTGACTTGTGATGTTGACGACGACCTTGACGATGAAACTCGAGCGAACACGTATCGATTTGATGAGGAAAAATTTCTCAGCCCGAAAGGCACGCTCGGAGATTTTTTTAACCATTCGTGCGAGCCGAACGCGAAAATTGTAAAACGCGACGGCGCACTTTTTGTTACTGCGCTCGGCGAGATTGGCACGGGCGAGGAAATAACCTTTGACTATTCCACACTCATCGCTTCCGACGACATTTGGGAGATGACTTGCAATTGCGGAAGTGCACAGTG
>CAIXDB010000112.1 GCA_903918125.1 uncultured bacterium
AACCCTCGCCGAAGGTATAGCCGATTTCCGGTTTGACTTGCGACTGTGACATACCTTCGATGTTGTACTCGATAGGGTCCTCGAGCGAGAGTACGTTTTGATGTTCGCGGTCGATTTCGTTCAACATCGAGTAGAGCGTGGTCGATTTTCCCGAACCGGTCGGACCGGAAATGAGAATCAGTCCGTATGGTTTTTTGATTGCCGCGCGAATCATGTCCAGGTTGCGCTGTGACATGCCGAGCGCGTCGAGTTTCTTCACCCCTTTTTCCTGGTCAAGAAGTCGCATCACCACTTTTTCGCCGAAATACGTCGGAAACGTGGAGACGCGGAAGTCGATTTTGCGTCCCTCGATACGCGCACTGAAACGACCGTCCTGCGGTTTACGCTTTTCGTCCAGACGCATGTTAGAGAGAATTTTGATGCGCGCCACAACGGCCGAATGCACCTTCGACGGCAGAACGAGCGACGTGTTCATGACACCGTCGATGCGAAAGCGCACCTTGACCGAGTCACGCCACGGCTCGACGTGGATGTCCGACGCGTTGCCATCGGTGGCGTATCGCAAAATGGTCGCCACGATTTTCGTCACCGGCGCGTCCTCGGTAATATGTGTTTCGGAAGTGGATTCTTCTTTGCTTTCCGGATTGGAATCCGGCGCTTTGTCCTTTTCTCCCCTTGGCGTTTCTATTTTCAGCTCCGTTTCGAGCTCGTCGAGCGCCTTTCCTACTTCGCTCGTCAGTCCCTTGTACAAATTAAGCACTTTATTAAAATCATCCTCGGAAATGAGAAAAATTTTGAACGGCAAACCGGTTTTGGAAGAAATGAAATTGAGTGCGTCGCGTGCAGAAATGTCGTCCGGGTCAACCATGCCGACTTCGAGCACTTCGTCAGTCACAGCAATCGGCACAAAACGATAATGCTCGGCCGACTCCTGCGGAATGTATTCCAAAACTTTCCCCGGCACATCGTAGCCCTCGAGCGAACGCGTCGGTACGTCGAGGTACTCGCCTTGCGCGGTTAGAATATCGTGCGGGGAAACGCCTTGTTTCAAAAGCGCTTGTTCGATGGTACTGCCAAGATCCTCCACTTCTTGTTGAGCTTTCGTGACTTGATCCGGCGTTACCAGACCTTTTTCGGTGAGTATGCGAATGATATCCATGGGAGATGCGAATTAAAAATAGAAAAATAAAAAAATTGAAAGATTATTGCGTCGTTGTTTGAACGGATGTTTTTGCGGTTGTTTTCGACGCCGTTCCGGATTTGACGGTCGAGCCGGTCGGCGTCGTCACACCCGCCTCAGTACCGATAGGAGCAAATGGGTTCGATCTGCCTTGTTGTTCGGGAGACAGTGCCACACTGAAATCTTTCAAACTTTGAAACAGCGGGCTGGAAAACAGCGTCGAATCAATCGACACACTTTGAAATGACGACAACAAACTCAAAATATCCTGTCCGATGGGTGTGGTGGTGGAATCGTCCGACGAAACATCCGCATGTGCGGTGGATGTGACGCGAAACGCGGTGTACGACGCGAGCACGAGAAGAGCTAATATTGCCATGACCGCCGTTATTTTTTTGAATGATGTGTTCATATGTTTATTGTAACGAATAGGTGTTGACCGTGACGGTGTAATCAAAAAGTTGGGCAGTTGGCGTTTTCTGATCGCTCGCGATGGACAAACTCGTCACGTCGAACAAGCGAATGTTCGACTCCAAATCGTGCAGGAATAGTGTGAACTGTTGGTACGGACCGGTTGTGCTAAATGTGATCGTCGACGTTTGATACGGAGCGGTCGGCGCGGTGCTGTCCACGGCGGTGCGGTCTTCGGTCTGCGGTTCGGTGATTTTTACTTGACGAATACTCATGCCGTACTGCGCGGCGAGAGCGTTAATATTACTCACGACATCGACACTGTTCGACGTACCGGGAATGATTTCTTGCAGTTTTGCGATATTGCTCGGATCGATGGCAGAATATTGTGCTAAAATGGCATCGCGATGACTTTTGAGCAAGGCAATGTTCGCCAAAGCGCTCGTGTATTCGGACTTGGTCGTGGATAATGCAGTGATGTCGGCATACGTCGGAGCCATGTACATGTAGTACAGTGCAATGCAGATGCCGATAACGATAAATGGAAGAAATGATTTCATGGTGTTATTGGTTTGACGTTGATGACGCGGTGGAAACCGAATTCTGCATGGACGCCATCGCCGACTTGTACGACACGAGCGTCGGATCGATGGTGGCATTAAACGTGAATGTGACATTGCCATCCTGATTCAAATCAAAATTGGAAAAAACAGGATTCTGAATAAACGCGTTTTGAGTAAACACGTTGGCCTGGTATGCGAGCGCGTCGTATCCTTGGGCCTCGCCCGTCATTGTCACATTGAGCTCACCGCCTTTTTTAGAATATGCGAGGTTACTAAAAGCAACTTTTTGAACGGTCAGGGACTGCAACAAGCCGAAAAGCCCCGAAACGGCGACGTGATTATTCAAGAGTTGTTTGGTAAAGGCAATGCGCGAACTGACGTTGATGAGATTTTGAATGGTAGAAAAATCGAACGAACTTCGCGCGGCAGTGAGCGACGTGCTTGCTTGCGCGACTTGACTGGTCAGGTATGTTTTGTAGGCGAACAAACCGCCGGACGCGAGAATGGTCACTACGAACACGACGGTTGCGATGACATTGAAAATGTTTATCGTTTTCGTCATGTATACGGAAGACGGAGCGGGTATCGTCGCACTGTTCGCGACTGCGGATTTCTGCGGAATAAACGATGTTTGAAATTTAGGATCCATGCTGGTCTAATTATACACTGTGCAAAAAATAAAACACAACAAGTTATACACAAATTTTTTCTACTTCAACTCCTGCAACTTGCGCAACGCCACGCCGACGGCCACGGTGAACTCCGGACCGGTTTCGCGCAGAACTTGTTCGAGAAACGCCGGCGCGACAACTTTTGAAAACGGATCACCCGCGACGATTTCGGTTTGGAAACTTTGTTTGGCGACATCAACGAACCCTTTCAAGGCACTTCCGCCACCGACGAGGAAAATCTTGCTGATGTTTTTGTTGTACTGCTTTTCATATTCGAGCACGATGTGGTTCGCTTCGGAAAAAATGTAGTCAAAGGCGGTGATGATGATATCTTTCACGCCGATGCCTCCCGCCACGCCGAGCAAGCCCTTGTCGCGTTTCAGAATTTCCGCGTCGGTCACGGAAATGCCGAGCGATTTCGACAGTGTGTTCGTGACCGCTTGCGAACCGCGGTTGATGGTGTGCGAACCGCGCAACACTCCCCGCTCGACGATGTAGAGTTTCGTCGAGGTCGCGCCCATGTCCACAATCATGACCGGCGTCGTTTCGGAGTCGAGTATCGAGCGCATGGTCGAGAAAATTTCGATTTCGAAAAAACTCGCGTCCAGAGCACTTTTGGTCACGATTTCTTTGTAGCGATTGACCGTGTCGTTGTGCAACGCGACGATGAGTATCTCCATTTTCGGCAGAGCCGGCTTGCCTTCGGCGTCACGCGGTTCGGGCAACTCGGGGTTTTGGTCTTGTGGAATGATTGACCAGTCCAAGGTTACTTCGCTGATAGGCACTGGGATGTATTTGCGCGCTTCGATGGGCACCATTTGAGCGAGTTGTTTGACCGGCACTTGAGGCAACTCGATAACCGACATGAGACTGGCAGAAAATGGAATGGCAATGCCACAGGTGCGTGTGGTGACGTTCACTTCCTTTTCGGAGAGCAAGTCGTTCAGCGCTTCGACTATTTTCTCCGTCGGCAAGTTGGTCGCTTGACCGACAGTTCCGCCGGCGTACGGTCCGAGCGCGAGTTCGCCGTACGTTTCGAGAATTGCGCGACCATTTTTACGCTTGAGTTGCACTATTTTTATCGCCGAAGACCCGATGTCAATGCCAAGAACGCTTGGACTTTGCTTACCGAACAAGTTTGAGAGAAAATTCGCCATAATAAACTATTAGTGTAGCACAAAGTAAGGATATATAATACAGACATGTTGAAAAACGTGCAAAATTTTGTGTGGAACGCCTGGAATTCGCTCCTTGACCTGGTCGCGCCGGAGAGAAAAGATTTTGCGATTATTAAAAAACTGGATGAGGAAAGTATTGTTGCCTTGCCACCCGCCCAGCCCGTCGACGACATGTCCTGGGTCACGGCGCTGTTTCGATACAGAAACCCGTCCGTGCGAGCGATTATTTGGGAGCTGAAATATCGCGGGACGACACTGCCTCTCGAGCACGTCGGCAAACTTTTGTACGAGGAAATGCTTTCCGTCGTGTCGGATATTGTCTTGTTCGAAGCGGATGCGCGATTCCTGCTCATTCCGATTCCCATTTCGGCCGAACGCCGACGCGAGCGCGGGTACAACCAGAGCGAATACATCGCCCGCGCCGTGGTTGCCTGCGACACCGAACACCTGCTCCTGTACGCACCGCAATGGTTCGAGAAAATTCGCGACACCGCCTCGCAAAGTCACAGCGCGTCGCGCGCCGAGCGCCTGCGCAACCTCGCCGGATGTTTTGCGGTCAACGCGCACGCTCGGGAAAACCTGGTTGGCGCGTATGTCTTTCTCGTTGACGACGTCGTCACCACCGGTTCAACCTTAGCCCACGCCCGCACCACCCTCCTCGCCGCCGGCGCTCGCGACGTCTTCGCGTTTACGATTGCACACTAAATATGCTAGAGTTGTTCGTGTGAGTCGCATCGAGGGAGCCGTGGTAGAGCGGTCGAATATACATCTTTGCTAAAGATGCAGGGGCTTTAAAACCCCTCGAGGGTTCGAATCCCTCCGGCTCCGCCAAAATATTACAACATAATACGGATGAGTAATCAAGTGGTCGACGATAGCGGTTTACTAAACCGCCATACCCTAACCGGTATCGTGGGTTCGAATCCCACCTCATCCGCCAAAAATCGAAATCCGAATTCCCGCCAAAAACGGGGTCGGCACGGAGTGCCGACGAGTGGATTGAATTCCCGCCAAATCTGAAATCCAAAAGGGTTTTCCACGCTCCGCGTGGCTCAAAAAGTACGGTTCGATCCTTAATTTGAAAGTTCGAACCGACTTTTTTGAACAAATGAGTATTTTCCTCATTTGTTCGGTCGTTTGCCAATTCCATATTGTATTTCAAAAACTTTTCGGTAAGTTCGAACCGATTATTCGCTTTTTGTTCAAAAGCCGATAATTTCTCTTTGAGAAGCTGTTTTGAGGCAACCAGCGCACTTTTGGCGTCGCGATATTCTTCTAGTGAAAGTGCGCTCTCCAAATACGCTGTCATCAGCTTCTCAATCTTGGAATCCAAAAGAGAAATATCGGCTTTTGTGTTATCTGCAAAAAGCGTAGACGATTGGGCTTCCACCAATTTATCTTTCTCATTTTCGCCTAACATCCAAGAAGCCCAATCGTCTGGCAAAGAAACTTTTTTGATTTCTTTTTGAATTTCGGAAGTGATGATTTCCTCACGAGTATATTTTTGTGAACAAGGATTTTTCCGTTTGGTACATCGCAAATAGTTATGACCTTTTTGTGTTTCGGTGGTAATGAAACAACCACATTCTCCGCAACGGAAAAATCCTCTATACAAAAATGGTTTCAGTCCTTTGCTATGCGGTTTGGATTTTCTCATCATCACTACCTGAACGGAATCAAAAAGTTTCTTTGTGATAATCGGTTTGTGCTTTCCTTCGTAAATTTCACCACCATATCTCATTAAGCCAGTGAATATAGGATTTCTTAAAATTTGTTGGTAGTTGGAAACGGAAAGCACCTTTCCATTCTTTCTACTCAATCCAAGAGCGTTAAACTTATCGTGCAGTTGGCGCAAAGTGAAATTTCCAGTTGCATAGGCCTCAAATGTTTTCTTGATTAACGGAGCGATATTTTCATCAGGTACTATTCCAGCACCTTTTACATTTACATAGCCCAGAGGCGACATTTGAGGCCA
>CAIXDB010000113.1 GCA_903918125.1 uncultured bacterium
AATGGTCGCGGGAGTTTGTTCCAAAAGGATTCCATGAAAAACACTGTATCACAGAGACTAGTGTGCGTGTACCGTGCTCGTGGCGGAGGTGGTTGTTGCCGAATTTTTTGCAGGAATACCATTCAATTTGAAATACACGCGATCTCCAAAACGCAAATCGATGTATTGAACAGAGGTCGTCGCATGTTGGAGTGTGTCGGAAGATTGTACGATCAAAAGATTGTTGAGTACGGTTTGCGGGTCTTGCGAGAAAGACACCTTGAGGTAACTGTTGTCAGAGAGTGTCACAAAATAGTCGGTGTCATCTTGGATTGAAACTCCTATGGGAACAATGGTCTTGCTTACCAGAAGATCGAGAAAAGTTTCGACAGTTTTGAGATCGTTGGGCAATAGTCGTTGACCAATGACCGGGGATGATGTCGCGAGACCACCGGTAAAGATGTACCCGTGGATATCTGACAACGGCAAAACGGTATCATATATGACTCCGTTTTGATCCATCAAATAACAAGAAGAAGTGGAGGCACACCACTGAGCATAATAGTGGCGCTCCGTAAGTGTGATATGCAACGTGGTACTCAAAAAAGAAGTGCGATGTATGGAGACACTGGCGACATACGGAAACTTCGTGTAGATGGCTCCGGCAAGCGGAGTCGGATCATAGGCAAAAATACTGCGTGGAGAAATAAAAGCGGAAGTACTTGTCGCCAGTTGCGTTTGAGCAAATTGTGTGACGACTGTGTTGGTCTCGTCTGTTGCGCCAATGACCGCAACACCCGAGACGACGAGATGTGTGTTGTACGAAAGTATATGCACGCCATATGCTCCCAATCCGAGAATCAGAACACACACTCCGGCCGCAAGCATGCGAAACGTGTGACGTTTTTTGTGCAAAGGCGAAGACCGTGCACCGGAGAGACTTCTCTTGATAGGACGCTCGACCGCAGAATGCTCCACCGACGATCGGGGTCTCTTGTTACGTAAGTCAACGACGCTTTTCGATCGCATGTTTTCCCATGTATGGCCGGAGAGCCTCCGGAATGATGATAGATCCGTCAGACTGCTGGTAGTTCTCGATCAACATGATCAGAGGACGACCGGAAAGAGCAGTATTGTTGAGTGAGTGTACAAATTTGAGTTTGCCTTCGCTGTCTCGATAGCGCAGATTGAGTCGACGACTTTGGAAATCATGGAAATAGGAAGAAGAATGTGTCTCGCGATAGGTGTTTTCCGACGGGAGCCATGCTTCGATATCGTACTTCTTGACCTGTCCGAGCCCCAAGTCTCCGCCACAGTTCACCACGACATGGTATGGAAGTCCGAGCGCTTGCATGATCTCTTCTGCATTGGCAGTGAGTTCTTCGTGCAGTCTTACCGACTCGGCATGATTTGCCTCACACAATATGACTTGTTCGAATTTGTAGAATTCGTGCACACGAAGGATACCTCGCGTGTCTTTGCCATGTGAGCCCGCTTCACGACGGAACGCAGGAGAGAATGAAATCTTTTTGATCGGCAACTGATCGAGTTCTAACGTGTCGTTCATAAAATATGCCATCGTTGCGACCTCTGCAGTCCCGGCAAGATAGTCACCGTCCTGTGTTTTGTAGAGATCCTCTTCTCCTTGTGGGAGGTATCCGGTACCGAGAAACGCTTCCCTGCGCACGAGTGACGGCACAATCATTGGTTCATAGCCTTCTTTCTTGCGGAAGAAATCAACAACAAATTGCCAGAGTGCGAATTGGAGGAGTGCCCCGTCGTTTTTGAGAAAGTATCCGCGAAAACCGGAAACCTTGGTGCCACGATCAAGATCGAGCATATCGAGGTCAAGCATCAGATCGATGTGGCTTTTCGGTGTGAATTCAAATGTTGGAATCTCACCCCAGGTGCGCACTTCCTGGTTTCCCGCATCAGAATCCCCTTCTGGCACTGACATGTCAGGAATGTTGGGGACTTGGAGCATGAGAGCGCGCCATTCATGCATGACCTTTTCGAGTTTTTCTTCGAGTTCTTTCATCAAAACTTTGACACGGG
>CAIXDB010000114.1 GCA_903918125.1 uncultured bacterium
ATTTCATAAAGAGATGCCGAGAGGAATTAATAATTGGAGTTTCGCGGATGTAAAACGATTTCTTTCGGACCATAATTTTCGATTGAGTCACGTCGAAGGCAGTCACTATTTTTATGTCGGTTCGGTAAATGGAAAAATGCACCAGGCATGTGTGCAGTTTCATGGTAACAAAGCAATTCATCCGAAAACGATGAAAAGCATCATCAACCAATCCGGAATTGATGTGAAAGAGTGGATCAAATGAACACAAGTGCGCCGGTGGTTGACGCATAACTTTCTATTTCAAACGGCAGTTTGGTCACGCCGTCCGAGTCGGTGAAGACGAGGTCGCCCGCAGTCGATGACGCCACTTTCCCGCCGAAGCCGGTGTATTCGAGGTCGGTGTCTGTCTGGGAGATGAGCACAACTGGTAAGTAGATTTTAAAAAACTTTTTCATAGCATTCATTACACATAGCATACTCGATTTCTCCCGATTTCCCATGTGGAAAAGACAGTAAAGTAACCTTCCTTTTGGGTAGCTTTTAATTCTCCTTAAGCCAAACGAATCTGAACATCAAGCGCGCGAGCCAGTTTTTGAACAAAAGACAATGTCGGGTTGTATGTGCCAGACTCGAAACGCGCAATGGAGGACTGTGTCGTACCGACTTTTTCCGCAAGCTGTTTTTGTGTGACACCTTTTTTAATCCGATTGTCTATGATGGCACGAATAAGCGCAAACTCCAGGTCGAGCTCGTTGTACACTTTCACAAATTCGGGATCTTTCATCCATTCCGTTTGAATGTCGGTGAACGTCGTGTATTTTTTTTGTTTCTTTGATTTTGTCATAATATCAAGTATAGCTTATCCGCTATGTTTATGCAAGAGCAGTTTGTGTTGCTTGCGGGCATATGCAATATCGTGCATGGATATCGCGTTGGTCTTTTTTACAAAACCGTGAAGCATCCAAATGCTGTTTTCAAAGAAAGCGTATACAAAACGAATATGTATGTTCCCCGTAATTCTCAATTCGAACAAACCATTACCGAGGGATTTTGAAAGTGGCAATCCCAGATTGTTACCATATATCTTTAATGTTTGAAACGCACGAGCGGAACGAGAACGTGCCTGCATATCAAGCGACTTGAGAAATTTTTCCGTTCGTGAATTAAAGAAATTTATTTCCATTTCTTCGGGCATCATTGTGTAGGTAATTATTTAGTTGCGTATATAATACAATATGACGTATTTCTTTACAACAAAATGAACACTCGCAGATGGTCATCATCTGCGTGCAGATGATGACCATCTGCAACATCTGCAAATCTGCAACTTCTAGTCATCCAGTGTAAAGGAATCCATCTTTTCACTGCGCTGTGAAATTAGAGACGCGTCGAGAACATATGTTTCGTATTGCTTTCTGTCATTCTCGAACATGTCCAATATCAGAGATTGATCGCAGAGCGAGCCACGGCGGAGGCCGGCATAATCCAAATAGCTGCTGTACGGATACTGATACAAATTTTTTACTATCCCCGCCTCGAGCGGATTTTTGTGAATGTACGCGGACAGCCAGGTGAAATACGAATCCTTGTCCACTACAATGGATTTGAACTGGTCTTGGAATACGCCGCCGATCCGCCCGTATTTTTTGTTAAAATATTTTCCGTAACTAGTGCAAATTTTTGATATTAATTTACTGAGCGATGTGTCTGAATTTTGTTTGATCAACAGATGAAAATGGTTCGGCATAATGCAATAGCAGAGCAAAGTGAAGGCGTTGTGAGGAAGCGGCGTGCGGACGTATCGTTCTTTTTTTGACTCCTGATGTATGATTTTTTCCGGATATAATCCCTCCTTGAGACGAAACAGAAAAAAGGTGAAATCCTGCTCGTCCAGAAAAATATTCATTTTACCGTTGCCCCGATTATAGATGTGGTAGTAACTTTCCGGAGCAAATTGTTTGTAATCGCGATTGTTCATGTGGGTGTTTGTTCAGAACTGCAGCTGCAGATGGACTGCAGATGGTCATCATCTGTATCTGCACGCAGATGATGACCATCTGCAGCAACTGCAGTATTATTGCCCTACTGGATCACGTCGACGGTGCGGGTGGCGTATGCCCAGGTACCACCGGAGGCGTCCACCGCACTATATATAATAGTATGTGTCGTGGTGGCTTCCGCGTTCGTGGTGGTCGAGGTGTCGAGCGTCACCGCCGGCATGTCCGCGCCGTCCACACTGAAATGCAACCCGAGGTTGTTGTTCACCGTGCCGTCCGCGTTCGTCTCCGTCACTGTCGCACCGAGGTCGTTGTACACCGCACCGACGGAAACGACTGCCGGATTGTTGCCGAGAATTGAAATGATTGGCGTGCTCGTGGCGGTCGTCGGAGTTGTCGAACTCGTGGCGGAACTGCCGTCGGACCCGTCGCCCGAGCCACTCCCCATTCCCCCGCCGGCCGTGATGACCGGAATGGTCGACGTGCTCGTGTCCGCCGTGATGACCGACAAGTCGAGTGACGAGCTGGACGGCGTGTCCTGCGCCTGCGCCACCGCCTCCCAGTCAAACGTCGTGTCCGCCATGACCGTTTTATTTGCGGCGATAGTAAACCCGTTTACCGTTTTGTTCACGACACCGTATTCAAAATCCGGCACGCCCTCCACCGTCGCCACAACTTTCGGAACGCTCGCGTACGCCGTGGCAAACGTGATCGTCGTTTCGTTGTCGCCCGCCTTGATCACCGCCGTGCCGGACGAATCCTTGCCCACCGCGATGTGTCCGGTGAAGGTCGCATCGCCAACTGCGTCGATTGCAAACAAGGCCGTCGCGGTGTTGCGCACTTCGAGCACGTTTGCCGGCGCGCCATTTGTGGTCGACGTCGCGCTGACATTCGCGTCAATCTTCACCGCGCCCTGCGCCGAAACGAGGAACCTGTCGACACCGCCTTGTTGCAACTGCAACAAATTCCCCGCGCCTTCCTGGTCAATCAAAAATCCTGTCGGCGTCGATGTCGCCGTGTTGCCCGCCTGCGCCACGCCATCCGTCGTCGACGTCGCGTTCGCGAGCTGTCCGTCGTCCGCGCCAAACACAAACGTGCCGTTCACCACCTCGTACCCCGGCTTGACCAGCACGAGCACCGTCGCCGGAGTCGATGTCGCAGCCGTTGC
>CAIXDB010000115.1 GCA_903918125.1 uncultured bacterium
CAGCACAACCGGCGCCGTGGTGGCGTGGGTGCAGGTACCGACCTTGTCGCCGACAGCGGACCATACTATATATGTATACTTCGGCAACGCAAGCGCGACCTACCAAGCGAAACCGTCCGGCGTGTGGGACTCGAGTTACAAAGGCGTGTGGCATGTGCCGAACGGTTCGACGCTCGGCCTCCTCGACTCGACAACGAACGCAAACAATGGCACGAACCACGGTGTCACGGCTGTGGCCGGCAAGTCTGATGGTGGCGCGAGTTTCAATGGCTCGTCGTACGTGGACATCGGCAACCCGTCGAGCTTGCACCTAAACGGCAGTCACGCCACGGTGCAGGCCTGGATGTACGCGCCGTCATTCCCCGGCTCGGCGGAGACACCGCTCATCTCGCAGGGGTACAACGGTACCGTGTTTGGCTGGAACCTCGAGCTGTACGGCTTTGGCACGAACCAGCTTCGCTTCGGCAGTGCGACGTACGCCTGGTCCAACCTTTCGACCGGCACGTGGTATGACATTGTCGGCGTGTACGACGGCACGAATTCAAAACTGTACGTGAACGGTGCGCAGGTGAACAGCACCGGTGGCGGTGCGCCTATAGACAGCGGACGGGCAGTGGAAATAGGCGCGTTTGACAACCAGGGTAGCGCCGGCTCGGAGCCATTCACCGGCACACTCGATGAAGTGCGTGTCTCCGCGACCGACCGCTCGCCGGATTGGATCGCCACCGAGTACGCGAACCAGTCGTCACCGTCGACTTTTTACACATACTCCGCGACCTCGGCGGGCTCGCGACAGAATTCCGCGGGCCAGGCTGTGTCGTTCCTCGCCGTGCATGGCGGCGCGTCAACGAATGCCTGGAACTCGGGCGGAGGCACGTACGCGTACCGCAAATCCTTCACCGTGGACGGTCGCAAAGTCTCGAGCGTCAATCACACCTCGCTCTCCAATTTCCCCGTGCTCTTTTCCGTGACCGACCCCGACCTGCGCTCGACCGGCAACGGCGGGAAAGTCGCCTCGACCACGGGCGGGGATTTGCTCTTCACCGACTCGGATGGCACGACCAAACTGCCGTTTGAGGTGGAGTCATACGCGCCGACCACCGGCACCGTCGTGGCGTGGATTCAAGTGCCAACCCTCACCGCCGGCGCCGACCACACACTGTACGTCTACTTCGACAACCCGAGCGCGACGTACCAGGCGAACCCGAGCGGGGTGTGGGATGCGAACTACAAGGGGGTGTGGCACTTGAATGACCCGACAAATCCGATCGATTCGACAGGAGTGAATAATGGAACGAATAATGGAGTTATTGCTGGCACAGGTCAAATAGGTAGTGGAGGAGTTCTGAATGGCTCATCTTCCATTACACTTCCTGCAATAAACCAAAACTATCTTACAGTTTCTGGTTGGGTAAAATTTCATGTTTTGGGTAATGCTTACTGGTACATTGTTGCCCGTGATGCTGGCGGTGCCAATCGTTATTTTGATTTAGGAGTAAATAATTCGCATCACCCATATGGCATTCAATGGAATACGAGCAATAGCCTTGCAGAACTTATAGGCACTTCAACTATTTCTCCAGATGTGTGGTATTTTTTGACACTTACTTTTGATGGTTCAAACGCGAGATTATACTTAAATGGTTCCCAAGAAAATTTTGGCAGTCTTACCGGCACCGCCAAGACTGGTACGGACTATGCATATATTGCTCATAATGTTAATGATAATTCATATACAAATGGTTCTGGGGATGAAGTCCGCATCTCCTCCATCGCTCGCACCCCCGACTGGATCGCCACCGAGTACACAAATCAATCCTCCCCGCGAACATTCTTCACCTACGGCCCCCTCTCCGCAACCTCCCGCCAGTCCTCCTCCGGCTCCTCCGTGCCGTTCCTGAACTTCCACTAACCCAACACAAGGTAACCTTCCCCCAAAGGAAGGTTACCTTGTGTGCCGTTTGCTACTATTGCGTGGTTGCGATATGATATGTTTATGGCGTACATATTTCTCGACGAAAGCGGTAATTTTTCAAAAAGCAATGACGGCAAGTATTTTGTCATAGCAGCTTTTACTATCGGCGACCCTCGGAGGGCGGAAAAAAGATTTCGTGCATGGCACCGAAGCCATTTTCCGGCGAAGATTCGTTATTTCTCCGAGATTAAATTTTCCGGAACTCATATTGCCGATGCGCTTCGCATAAAAACATTACAGTTCATCACCGAACTCGATGTTCGCATTCGTTTTATATACTTAAAAAGGGAAAACATTCCGGACGAATATTATCACAAAAATTCTCTTAAAAGCGGACATTTGTATACCCATGTTATTGGCGAAATTTTGGAAATGTTTTTGCCGATAACCGATGGAGAGTTTCGAGTGTTCTGCGATAGACGGCATCTCAAAGATGTAAAAGTGTCGGAATTTAAAGAAATACTGACCACCCGATTGTTACCTAAATTTTCCAAAGATGCACTCATTCGAATCGAAATGGTGGATTCCACAACGAACGCCAATATTCAGATTGCCGACTGGATTGCAGGCGCACTTGCTCATTATTTGGAAGAGAAAAAATTGGGAAAAAAGTTTTACGAGATATTGAAAAATAATATTCTCGGGGAAGGCACGGAATTGTTCAAAGATCATTGGGCCAAAAAATATAACCGCAAAAAAACCGCCTAAGCGGGTTCTTTGGTAGAAGTAGCGTCTTGCAAAGTGGTGTTCTGAGGCTTAGACCTCGGGAGATCCCGGGGGAACACCCCAGCACTTTACAAGCTATTATTGCATACTCCTGATGGGAATCATACCTGGACAGAAATGAAAGTCAAGTGAACTGTGGATAGCAAAAAGTTCCCGACAGGGAACCTTTGACTAATCGGAACACTCCGATCCTTGATTTTATACTTCCCACCCAACTTATTACACTCCGAACTTCATAAGAGGGTTTGGTACGCGGGTGGAGCCTTTCGGCGTCGGTTTTGGAGATGAGTACCATACTGTCTCCGTGACCCCACTCTATATTTCAGTTCGGCTGAGATATAGAGTATAGACTTCAGTATATCAAGCCTTTTGTTTTTGTAAATTAAATGTATGAGGCCACCCACTTCTGCACTCCAGAGGTAAGCGTATCACTCTCTCCCACGTAGCAACAAAACCTTTTGTCCCACGAAATTTGTTGAAAATATGCATATTCTTTAGTCGCCTAAAGAGTGCAATATGTATGTGGCCTTATGCATTAAAAAAAGGTGGGCATCATCCTCAATACGAGGATGATGCCCACCTTTACGTCCTTTTGTTCATTGCGAGTTCAGGTATATATGGTATGATACATGTATGTTGACAGAATTCATCCACAAAATGTTATCGCGTGCCAAGTACGAGCTACTCTCGGACGGAACTTTCTATGCTGAAATTCCGGGTATTCGCGGTGTCTGGGCCAACGAAAAAAATCTTGAAAAAACTCGCACGGTTTTAGCGGAAGTTTTTGAAGAATGGTTACTTTAATTTCATCAATGCGGTTTTGACGGTCCTCACTCGGGTGGCCGTCATTTGTTTATGAAAAAAGGCGAGTTGAAAATCCGTATTCCCAATCCGCACGGCGCGGATGTGTCCGTTGAGCTCGTATATCGCATCATTCGACAAGCGGGGATTTCGAAAAAGTTTTGGGATGCGTTATAACTTTTGCAACCAATCCTCCTCCGGCTTCTCCGTACCGTTCCTGAACTTCCACTAAAAAGGATGGGCATCATCCTCGCACCGATGATGCCCATCTTTTTCTACCCCAGACGACTTGCTTGTCTGTGTATTCTTTTGATATAATCATTTCGAAATATGGAAACAAAAAAATTAAAACAAATTCCTAAGAATTTTGACGAATGGAATAATGTCAAAAAGGATACCGATATTCACGAGGTGAACATAAAAATCCGAGAAGGCGAAATACGCTGGTGCAGGTTCGGTGTGAATGTCGGGAAAGAAGCGTTGGGCAAGGGGACTACGTTTCGCAGACCCGTGCTCATATTGAAAAAATTTTCGGGAGATGTTTTCTTGGGGTTGCCTTTGACATCAAAAAAGCGCGATGGCGACTGGTATTATACGATTGTTCATGACGACGTGGAACAAACAATAATCTTAAACCAAGGCAGGGTTTTGGATAGAAAAAGATTGGAGGAAAAGTTGTTTGAAATATCGGAGGCGGAACTGGAGTCCATTAAAAAATCTTTTTGCGAATTGATCATGAAGCCCTAAATACCAAAGACGCCTTTCGGCGTCCTTGAATGGGTTACCCCAACTTGTATCAACAGTGTAGCAAGTTGGATATGAATGTCAAATGAACGTTATCCACATCGCTCGTTTCCCCGACTGGATTGCCACCGAATACGCCAACCAATTCTCCCCGCGAACATTTTTCACCTACGGCCCGCCAGTCCTCCTCCGGCTTCTCCGTACCCTTCCTCAACTTCCACTAAAAATGATGGGCATCATCCTCGCATAATGATGCCCATCCTTTTATCCACCGAGGGTTGCATTTCAGTAGGTTATCAATTATGATAATGTAATGAAATATCAAGAATTTAGGAATACCATAAAAAATCCATTTTTCAGAAAGACTGATGTTGATTTCAAGATGACCGGCGTTTCAAGCGTTCAGCTGTCTCGATGGGCGACCATGGGGTACATCAATCAAGTCAAAAGAGGCTTGTATGTGTTTGGCGATCAAAAAAATCTGCTTGACCCGCTCGTCATTTCCTTTCTTTTGTACGACCCGAGCTATATAAGTGTGGAGAGTGCGTTGAGTCGGTACGGTCTGATACCCGAGCTTGTTCCAGCGACGACCGCAGTCAGTACAAAGACCACGAGGACGTTTGAAAACCAATATGGAAAATTTTTGTATCGTCATGTACGACCGGAATTATTTTTCGGCTACACGCCACACGAAACTTCCACAGGAAAATATTTATTGGCGGAGCCGGAGAAGGCGGTACTTGACTATGTGTATTTCAATTCCGCCCGCTTGGTGTCGAATGACGACATTGCCGAACTGCGTATCAACGCGGAAGAGTTCAAAAAGGTTATCAATGTCGCACAGCTGAAAAAATATCTCGAAGCATACAATTCAAAAAAAATGGAACATATTATTCGACTATTGCTCAATCATGTTAACTCTTAAACAAATACAGGACATATATGCCTCTGTCGAACCGCAGAATAAAAAAGTGCGGCCGATGCTTGTGGAGTATATTCAACATGAACTTTTGGATTCGCTGTTCAAACAAGAGGGAAGCGAGTTTTTGAATTTTATGGGTGGTACGGCGATTCGAATCGCTTTCGGAGGCAACCGCTTTTCCGAAGATTTGGATTTCGACAACTTCGGTTTGTCGTTCACTGCTTTTCAGAAATTACTGACAACGGTAGTGTTCGACATGAAAAGCAAGGGGTTTGAAACGGAGTTCAGGTTTGTTGAAAAGAATGCGTTTCATTGTTACATTCATTTTCCAAAACTTCTCCGGAGCAATACGCTGAGTGCTCACATCGATGAGAAAATTTTGGTCAGAATAGACACGGTGCTCAAGGATGAAAAGATTACGCCGAAGATTTTTTTTCTGGAAAAATTCGAATTGTACCGGAATATTCGCGTGAATCCGGTGTCGATAATTCTTTCTCAAAAACTGATTGCGATAAAAGAACGCAAACGTGAAAAAGGTCGCGACTTTTATGATGTCAGTTTTTTGTATGGTCTGACCAGTCCGGATTTTGGATATATTGAACGGACGCTCGGTATGAGTAAAGAAAAATTCGGGCAGGCCATTTTGGATCGATGCGCAGAACTTGATTTTAAAGCACTGGCAAAAGACGTGGAGCCGTTTCTCATTAAGCCCGATCAAATCACTCGCGTTGAAACTTTTCTTGAGTTTATAAAATCAAAATTAGGTTAGCATACCGCAAATCCTTCACCGTGGACGGTCGCAAAGTCTCGAGCGTCAACCACACATCGCTTTCATAACGCTCACCGCAGGCGCCGACCACACACTCTACGTCTATTTCGACAACCCGTCCGCAACGTACCAAGCCAACATTCTCGCACCGACGATGCCCATCCTTTTTTGCATCCGCTTTGTCTTGAACAGATTTCGTGGTTGCGATATGATTACAGTATGTTGCAATTCACCGACGAACAATTCGAGGAATTGAAAAAGAATGTCGAATTGTCATATCAAAAATTTGGCGATGTGTGGTGTCCGTTTCTCCAATCACAAGTAACGTTCAACGCAAAAGGATTTGATCATCTTTCGCTGAAACGCTGGAATCATTCACGAAACAGAGACGACCAGTGGACGCGGTTGAAACTGTTGCATCTTGCGCCGGAAGTGATACGAAAGTCGCACACGTTGCAAGGTCTTGCAGAAGGCAACAAGTTTGAGCGTGTCAAAGTGCACAACAAATGGGAAACTCGAATGGTGCACGTCAGCTATTATGAATTCATTGCTCTAATACAAGGATGCAGGATACGAATTATTGTCAAAAAAGTTGCCGATGGACCGACGTATTTTTGGAGCATCGTGCCATATTGGAAGCAGGGAATGTACGGCAAGAAAATGTTTGAGGGTGACCCCGAAATAGACTGATACGAAAAATCGCCACCACAAGGTGACGATGTTTCGAGGACACTTGGCTACGGTTTATGATTTGACCGTGGGAGAACGAGGTCCTCACAAGTGCCACCACTAGTATACTTTGTCAACATGAACATGTCAAGAATAGTTTTCCACATGTAATACAAAAGGAGAAACGACACCCCACCCAAGCAAAAACGACACCCCCTGTCTGGTACCATATCCGCGGTATGATGCGACATATTCACTCACCACATATGTCACATGGAAATCACACTGACCGCGAAGGAACAGGAACGGTACAATATCATTCGTGCCTGTATTGACGGAGACTACACCAACAAAGAAGCTGCCGTACGACTCGGATTGTCGATACGACAGGTACAAAAAATCAAACACGCAGTGAGGGTGCACGGTGCCCAAAGCATACGCCATGGGCTCACAGGATCGGAACCGTCAAACAAAACGAGCAAGAAAGTTAGGAAACATATCACCACCTTTCTGAAACAAAAAGATCATTCCGACTTCGGTCCGACGTATGCACAGGAACAACTGGCGAAAAGCGGCATTGTGCTCAGCACTGAAACTGTGCGGACAATCATGACTCAATCTGACTTGTGGAAAGTCCACGCTCGACGCGGACCGCAGATCCACCGAGAGTGGCGGGAGCGGATGACACAATACGGCATGCTGGTGCAGTTTGACGGGTCATACCATGACTGGTTTGAAGATGGAACGGAGACCTGTCTCCTTGCAGCCATTGATGACGCCACTGGTGACATCATTGAAGGAATATTTGAAAACAACGAAGGAGTGCTCGCCTGTTTCCGATTTTGGAAAGCATACGTGGAATGCCACGGGCGTCCCATGGCCATATACCTCGACAAATTCAGCACATACAAAATTAACCACAAAAATGCGGTGGACAATGCGGAGATGATGACTCAGTTTGAGCGAGCCATGCTCGCTCTCGATATTCGAGTCATCTGTGCCAACTCTCCCGAAGCCAAAGGAAGAATCGAACGACTGTTCGGTACCTTGCAGGATCGCATGGTCAAGGATATGCGACTGGCTCATGTCAAAACACGAGATGGAGCAAATGAGTTTGTGAAAGTGACATACGTTCCCGACCACAACCGCCGGTTCAGTGTTGTGGCACGAAACAAGAATGATGCCCACCGACCACTGACTGATGCAATGAGAGCGGAGCTCTCATCCATATTCTCAGTACATTCAACTCGGAAAGTGAACAATGATTTCACTGTTCAGTTCAAGACGAGATGGTTTCAAGTCGGTGCCACACAGGAAACTGCGGTGTACAAACGCGACACGGTGACAGTTGAAGAGTGGCTTGACGGCAGTGTGCATATCCGATTGAAAGAGACATACCTTGTGTATACCGAACTGCCTGCACGTCCGAAACCGGTGCACATACCGGTTCCGGCGCTCACTGCCGAGACTCCGCGGTGGGTGCCGCCACCCAACCATCCATGGAGAAAAAGTTTTAAAAAGTGAAAATCGCGCAATGCAAATTCAATACAATGCAATACTAATTCAAAGAATACAAGATGTCATTTCTGGTTGGGTCTGACAGAACTATTTAGCAACGGCAACTGCTTCGTCGAAGGCGACAGACAGGAGTTTCGAGTCACCGCCGAGGCCCATGGTCACGCCGTAGAGGATGCTGGCGCGGGACATTGTTTCGCGGTTGTGAGTGATGACGATGAGCTGGGAATATTTCGACAAGTTTTCAATCATGTCCGCGTATTTTTTCGAGTTTGCTTCGTCGAGTGCGGCGTCCGTTTCGTCGAGAATAATAAACGGTGGCGGGTTGACTTGAGAAATCGCAAACAAAAGCGCAATGGATGTTAGTGC
>CAIXDB010000116.1 GCA_903918125.1 uncultured bacterium
ACTTTCTTCAACGCTTCGTCGGCATTGATGTTGCGTTTGTTTTTTTCATCCTGAAGATTGTGACCTTTGATGTACACCCAGAGTTTCTTCACGACCTCCGAGCGAGGCATCGGGCCTTTGCCGACAACCACGGCGAGGTCTTCGCTGATTGTCATCGGTTTCATAAACGCAGAATTGGTTTTTGTTGCCATATCTTTTTTATTTAACATTACATAATAATTATGTTTAGAAGTATAGCACCACCCGAGGAAATTGCCTAATGTGTGGCAAGTGTGCCTGTGGGAAACTTTTTCGCAAGCGATAAAAAACCGCTCAAAATATGAACGGAATGAGCATTTTTGTGCGCACTTTGTAGAGTGGGTACTCGGTGGGAAACTCGCGTGTCATGATACCTTCCTCCACTCGCGCACTGTAGATAAAATAGATGGAAATAATAACAAACGGCACGAGCCAGAAAATCCCGTTGACAAGCGCCGTTCCGAAAAGTGTGCACAACATGCCGGTATAAATCGGATGACGAATGAGTGTGTACGGTCCGCTCACGACAAGCTCGCGGTTTTCTTTCAAGGACATTGGCATGCCCCAGTTTCTGCCGAGGTGTCGACGCGCCCAGATGGCAAGCGACACGCCGAGCACGCAGAGCAGCGCGCCGATAGTTTCGGTTGCGGTGTTGAAATACGGCGCGAGCAAACGATCGACGCGTATCAAAAATGTTTGAACCGCCGGAATGTACAGAATGATGAATATGAAGATTGTCAGCCCAATACGAAACAGCGGACCGTTCACACCGGACGGGCGAATCGTGCGCTTCACGCCAAACGACGATAAAAACCAATAGACGATGAACGTGAGCCACGACAGAGTGACGATTACGTTGAAAATTTGCATGGGTGGATTATATCATTTTCAATTTTTCTTTTCGACTCAATCCTTTGATTTCCGCTTCGCGACGAAGTGCGTCACCGCGTGTCAGGCATGTTTCCGAATGCACCAGTCGCACCGGTCGTCGTCCGCGCGTGTACTTCGCGCCGATTTTCGCTTCGTTGTGTTCCGCTACTCGCCGCGCCAGGTCGGTGGTGTAGCCGGTGTAGAGCGTCCCGTCCGCACATTGCAAAACGTAGACAAAATGTGACATAAAAAATGTTATTGCGCGACAGTCAACGTTCGGCGAATAGCGTCAAACTGCGAGAGGAGTGTCGACTCGTCGAACTGTTGCGCTTTGCCAGGCGGATAATTTTCAATCACGCCGTAGTGAATCCAATATCGCACGGCGATACACGGGCTTGTGCCGGGAATGGCGTACACCCACTCCTCGTATCGATTCCCTGCTCCGGCACCGGTCGACGATGCGACCGAGTATGTTGTGTCGCCTTCAGTCACCGTGCTTGTGGCGAGTCGCGAACCTTGGTTCTGGAGAAACTGCGAGACATCACACGTCGTTGCGTTCGGAATTTGCTCGACGCTGACATACGAGTCACTGCCGAGGTTCGTGCCTCCCGACGTCGAGGTGGAAATAGTGAACTTCACACCGCCGATACTTTTGCCGGGACCCA